>JBGSKZ010000215.1:0-1138 GCA_041741035.1 Treponematales bacterium | reverse complement strand
AAGGGCCGCGCTCCCCACGTTAACCACGTCCCGGTAGCGCGCCAGCCTGAACAGGCTCCAGGATTTCACCGTATACGCGTCCATGCGGGTAGGATTCTGGGATAGCTCGGCATCGCATACCACGATCGACTCGCGGTATTTAGCGGCGGCCTCCGCGGCCTTGCCCGCGCTCTCCAGGTTCCGGCCCTGGTTATACAGGAGCAGGGCGTCGGCTTTCTGCTGAGCGGGAGCCGCCTGGGCGGGAGGGCTGGGCTGCGCCGTCAGGGGAGGGAGCACCGGCGTCTCTACTACGGGAGCGGGCTCGGCCTCATCCTGGGCGAAGGCGGAGAAGGCTACAAACAGAACCAGTACGGGGACAATGGCGGAGCGCATGCGTATACACCTCGGAGGCAACGATCAATAGCCCTCAAGCCGCCTTGGCCGCGGGCTAGTGCCATTATGGCCGAAGCCCGTCCGCGCATCAAGCGGGGCGCAAAGAAAAACCGCTCCCCGGGCTTCAAGCCCGGAGAGCGGTAAACCCACAAGGAGTGAATTCTCTAGAGTTTAAAGAGCAGGCCTATGAGGCCGCCGCCACTGCCGTAGCCGTAGTAGCCGCCTTCCACGTTAATGGCGAAATTAGGCGTGAAGAAATAGTTGACGCCGCCCACAGAGCGAAGGCCAACTTTAAATGAAGTATCATTTGTGCTGTCATAATCCCAGGTGTAGGTATATGAATAGAAACCTGCGCCAAGGCCTACATACCAATCGGTATTATTCATAAAATCGAGGCCATCCGGCAAGTCAGCCTCTTTTAGGCCAAGATGAAGGGTACCGAATACTCCAGCGCCAAGATAGACATCTTTATAGCTATAACCACCCCAGGAATCCCACGAATAGCTGTAGTATACGGCCTTGCCAGCAACACCGTAAGTAAGAGGAATGGTGTCGCCTATCATAAACTTGCCGAGCATGAGCTCAACGCCGCCTGACACATCTATGGCGCCCCAGAAAAAGCCGTAGCCTATGCCTGCCGTGACGGCGAGGTCGCCGGGAGCCATAAGGGGCTCGAAACCGCCGTCCTCGGCGACTGCGACGCCAAGGCCGATAAACAGCACGAGAACGATAGCGAGCAAACGTTTCATGTTTAATCCTCCAGGAA
>JBGSKZ010000214.1:0-3926 GCA_041741035.1 Treponematales bacterium | reverse complement strand
CAGGCCGCGCTGACGCAGGCTCGGCTCCTTGCGCTGTCGCGGGCAAAGCAGGCGGCGTCGATAGCGCAGACCCTACCGGGGCTGCCCTTCATATACTATGGCGAGGAGCTGGGCATGACGGGGCGCCGCTATAGGAACGACGACCTGGCCCGACGCGACGCTTTCCCCTGGCGGCGGGTTCCCGGCCCGCCGCTTACGGACTGGATGAAGGCCGGAGGCAAGATAGAGCCGGGACAGAACGCCGCTACGCCCACGCTGGAGGAACAGCGGGAAGACGGCGAGAGCCTCCTGGCCCACTATCGCGGCCTGGCCGCGCTGCGGGCGCATAGCCCGGCCCTCCGCTCGGGCGCTTTCAGCCGCCTAGGCTGGCCTGGCTTCGACGGCGGCTATCTCTTAGCCTGGCTGCGCGAGGCTCAGGAACAGACGGCGCTCGTGCTGCACAATATGGACAGCCTGGAATTTAGAGCGCTTGTGCCGCCGGGACAGTCCCTGCGGCTTTTGTGGCGCTCCGGACCCGGGCTTGGCCCCAATACCGGCGCTGTGCCGGGCGCCAGCGGCAGTTTACAGGCCGGCAGCGAACTGAGGCTTGGGCCCGGCGAGTCTGCAGTCTATGCGTTGGAGCGGTAGCGGGCCATGTAGATAAGCACGATGCGTATGCCGCCCAGGAGCGAATAAGCCAGCCAGAGCAGGGCGGCGTTCAGGGCGGGCAGGAGCAGGCCGATGAGGCCCACGAGGAAGGCCGGCCCCGCTATGGCCGAGGCGGCTATCTTTATGCCCTTGAGCGGCTCTATGCGCGTGCCCGCCCCTTCAGGCCGCAGGCCTTTGCGCAGGGCGGATAGCGAGAGGAAAAGGCCCAGTATCGTTATAAAGAAGAGATTCTGCACGAGCATGAGGAGGCCCACGGTCAGTATGGTGGAGCCCATGCCGGCGAAAGCAGCCGTATAGAGCATGCCCGCAATGAGTTCTGCCATGGCCAGGCGATCCTCTGAGGCGCGGCGGAATAGCGAGGCGTCCAGGCCCTCGAAGGATAGCCAGTCGGAGGCCAGGGCATAGCCAGTCTCGGGATTGCTTACGACGAAACGGTCTGCGCCGAACCAGAGGGTCTTAGGGCTGTCGGGCGCAGGTCCGCCTACCGCGCCGAGCGACACGCGCCAGCCGTTTATCTCGAATTCCCGCGGGGCATCGGAGTCGGCTTTGAAAGATCCATCCCGTACGGCGAACTCGCCGCCCCGCTCGGCCACGGCCATGAAAGCCGCCCCTAGGCCCGGGTAGCGGGATAGCTCGGCGCTATCCTTGGCGTCCCGCCAGCGCCCGGCCCCGAAGGGCAGGGCTATAGCCAGGCTCGAGGCCAGGAACACGCCCAGCACGAGGGCCCAGGGCAAGCCCGCGCAGCGCTCGGCCGCCTTATTTGACCACCAGGACGAGGCCAGCGTGACGAGGCTTCCCTGAGTCGAGCCCCTCCCTCCCTCGCCCCGGGCTTTATCCGCCGCCGTATCCACGTTTTCTTCCGTCATGATGCTCCAATGCTTAGCCGGGCCCTAGCCGGGGCCCTAGCCCTTGTCGGCGCCGGCGGCCATGCCATACACGATATAGCGCTGCATGTAGAACTGCACCAGGGTAATGGGCGTGGCCAGCACCAGGGCTCCCGCCATAAAATTGAGCGGGTTGTAGTACACGGTTATAAGCGGATCGGTAAGCCGATAGAGGAAAATGGCCACGGTCTGGTTCTGCATATTGAGCAGCTGGAAGGGGAGCATGTAATCCATCCAGGGCGCCATGAAGGCGTTCACGGCCAGGAAGCCTATGATGGGCGTTGACAGCGGCAGGATTATCTTGAAGAACACCGCCGTCTTGGACGCGCCGTCTATGGTGGCCGCCTCGTCCACGGCCATGGGTATGGACCGCATATAGCCCCGTATCAGATAGGTATTATACGGTATGGCGCCGGCCGCATAGATGAATACGAGGTAGAGCGGCTTGTTGAGCCAGCCGAAGGTACGGAAGATCATGAAGAGCGCGATTATGCCCATGAAGGAGGGGAACATCTGCAGGAGCAGGAAGCTTATCAGTATGGGTTTCTTACCCTTGAACCTGAAGCGGCTGAAAACGTAGCCCGTCATGGTGGTCAGTAAGACTACTGAACCGGTATTGAGCACGGCCACCGAGAGAGAGCGCAAAAAAGCCGCCACGAAATCGGGCAGGGCTACGCCGCTTTGGCTTTTGTAGGTAAAGAGATAGATATAGTGTTCCAGCGAAAATTCGGCGAACTTAGGCAGCAGGGGCACGCCCGCTAAGAGTTTGCCCTTAGTGAGCGAAGCTACGATCATCCAGGCTATGGGTATGAGTACGATGAGGCAGACGGCAATAAGCCAGGCGTATTGCGCTATCGCCAAGATGGTTCTCGTTATGCGGGCGGCCCTTGAAGACCTGCTTACGACGGTCAGTGCGCGCGAGCTCATTCTCCCGCCTCCTCTTTAAAGGATTTCGATTTGAGCATGTTGAAGACGGCGAAGCCGCCCACGATCATGAAGATTATGATCGAATATACGGCGGCCACGTTGTACTGCTCGAAATCCCGGGTGAACGAAAGCTTGTATATCCACGATATCAGTATGTCCGTCTGGCCCGGCATCGCCGAGCCTATGAGCCGCATGCTGTCAGGTACCTTTGAGGGATCCCAGGAAGGCCCTCCGCCGGTAAGGAAGTATACAGCGCCGAAATTGTTGAAGTTGAAGCTGAAGGTCATGATGAGCGCGGGCACGGTGGCCGCCAGCACCATGGGCAGGGTTATGAAGCGGAAGCGCTGGAAGCCCGTGGCGCCGTCTATGGCGGCCGCCTCGTATAGTTCCCGCGGTATCGTGGCAAGCACGCCTATGATCATCATCATGTGGTAAGGCGCGCCGAGCCATAGGTTGACCATTACGACGATGAAGCGCGCGAGGCTGCCGTTATAGATGGGCTGGAACCAGAAGATCGGCGCGTCCGCCTGTCCCGCCAAGCCTATCTTGAAGAGGAAATTAGAAACCGGCTCCATGAGGCCCGACGCGAAGAGGAATTGATTCATGAGCCCGTCTTTGTCGAATACATTGCGGAACACCATGAGGCTTACCAGGGCGGGCATGGCCCAGGGCAGGATCATGATGGTGCGCCATACGCGTTTGGCCTTGATGAGGGGAGATTCCACTACCATGGCGTTCAGGAAGCCTATGGCATAAACGGTGAAAGAGGACATGAAAGCCCAAATGGCCGTCCATACGAAGATCTGCCCGAAAATGGACAGCCAGCCCGGGTCGAGCGCCAGGAGCTTGAAGGTGTCCAGGCCTACCCATTCGATAAGGCGCGCGCCCAGCTTTATCCGGTAGGTATAGTTGGTGAAGGAAAGCAGGAAGGTAAAGAAGATGGGGATGACCGTGAACATCAGGATCATTATGAAGGCCGGCGCGGACACGATATACACGTAGAGGCTGTCCCATACGCGCAGCCAGAATGCCTTGAAACGCTCGACCTTTCCGCTGCGCAGGCTGTCCATGCGCGTTCTATAGGCGTCCAGCACGCCAAGTATCCAGAGCGCTATAAAAACCAACAGCACGGCCAGCGATATGAGCCCGTTGCCGAGCAGCACTATGGAATTATCCGCGCTCAGCCAGGGGCTTACCTTGTTGTAAAGCTCGATGTAGGTCTTGGCGTATTCGGCGTCTATGACGAGCCTTCCCAGCGTGATTATGCCCCAGAGGTTGCGAGTGAAGAAACCGCCGAAATCGCGGAAGAGATAGCGGGGTCCGTCCTCGGCATAGTCGGGATACAGGTATACCGCGTCGAAATAGCCGCCCGTTGGCTCTTCGTCCGCGCCGTCGCCGCCCTCGTCGCCGGCCGAGGCGAAGGGATCGCCGCTCTCATCGGCGGACGAGGCGAAGGGGTCGCCGCCC
>JBGSKZ010000213.1:0-1114 GCA_041741035.1 Treponematales bacterium | reverse complement strand
AAGGGCCGCGCTCCCCACGTTAACCACGTCCCGGTAGCGCGCCAGCCTGAACAGGCTCCAGGATTTCACCGTATACGCGTCCATGCGGGTAGGATTCTGGGATAGCTCGGCATCGCATACCACGATCGACTCGCGGTATTTGGCGGCGGCCTCCGCGGCTTTGCCCGCGCTCTCCAGGTTCCGGCCCTGGTTATACAGGAGCAGGGCGTCGGCTTTCTGCTGAGCGGGAGCCGCCTGGGCGGGAGGGCTGGGCTGGGCCGTCAGGGGAGGGAGCACCGGCGTCTCTACTACGGGAGCGGGCTCGGCCTCATCCTGGGCGAAGGCGGAGAAGGCTACAAACAGAACCAGTACGGGGACAATGGCGGAACGCATGCGTATACACCTCGGAGGCAACGATCAATAGCCCTCAAGCCGTCTTGGCCGCGGGCTAGTGCCATTATGGCCGAAGCCCGTCCGCGCATCAAGCGGGGCGCAAAGAAAAACCGCTCCCCAGGCTTCAAGCCCGGAGAGCGGTAAACCCACAAGGAGTGAATTCTCTAGAGTTTAAAGAGCAGGCCTATGAGACCGCCGCCGCCATAGCCATAATAGCCGCCCTCAAAATTGATGGCAAAATTGGGCGAGAAGAAGTAGCTGACGCCGCCGACGGACCGCAATCCGATTTTAAAGCCGCTATCCGCGGTATAATAATCATCGGTATAGTTGTAGAATCCCGCGCCGAGGCCAACATACCAGTCGGTATTGCTCATAAAATCGAGGCCGTCGGGCAGATCGGCGTCTTTGAGCCCTAAATGGAGGGTACCGAAAACGCCTGCTCCGAGATATGAATACGTCCAATAATCATAATACTGGTAGCTGTAATAAGACGCCTTAGCCGCAACGCCATAGGTGAGCGGGAGGGTGTCGCCTATCATAAACTTACCGAGCATGAGCTCCACGCCGCCGGACACGTCTATGGCGCCATAGAAGAAGCCCCAGCCTATGCCTGCCGTGACGGCGAGGTCGCCGGGAGCCATAAGGGGCTCGAAACCGCCGTCCTCGGCGACTGCGACGCCAAGGCCGATAAACAGCACGAGAACGATAGCGAGCAAACGTTTCATGTTTAATCCTCCAGGAA
>JBGSKZ010000212.1:0-9734 GCA_041741035.1 Treponematales bacterium | reverse complement strand
TCGCTGAAGGCCACTTGCTTGACGATGGCGGCGTACTCCTCGGTGCGGAGCCACGCGTAGTGCTTGGGGTCCTCGCCTATGGGAGGCGTGGAGAGGAGCCCTATGCGGGCGCCGCTTTCCGCCTTGAGCCGGCGCACTATCAGGGTGAGCATTTCCTTGTAGAATTGGGGAGAGGGCATTTCGGGCAGGCGCTGGGTGGCCAGGTAGGCCAGGCTCGAGCTGAAGCCCAGCGTGGCGTTGGCGTCGTTGCTGCCTATCAGTATCGATATGAAGTCGGGCTTGAGCGCGATGATGGGGTCGAGCCTCTGATAGAGGTTCCAGGCCAACTCCGAATTGACGCCGGCGTTTACGAAGTCGAGTTCGGGCAGGCGCTCCTTGAGCATGGCCACGTAGTTCACGCTTACGGCGCCGTGGGTTATGGAGTCCCCCGCGCATACGGCCAGGGGCCGGTCGGCGGGCTTGCCCGCCGCCCGCGCCTCGAGCCAGGCTTTGGGGGAGTCGGCGGGCAGCTCGAGCCGTATCTTGGATATGGACAGGGCGAAGGACACGAGTAGGCCCAGCACGAGGACGGACAGGCCCACCGTGAGCAGGGCCATGCCTATCACGCGCCCCCCTCGAGCTTGGCGAGTTCGCTCTGCACGCGGTTTAAGCGTTCCTTAAGGTTGTCTATGGTGCGCTCGAGGCGGGTACGCTCCTTGTCCAGACGGTCGCGCGGGTCGTCGGAGGGCGGGTCAGGGCGCACGAGGGAGCGAACGGCCTCCTGGCTCTTGCCGCCCCTGAACGCCTCTATGGCCGTGTGCCTATCTTCGGGCTTCGGCAGTCCGGCCACGAGCTTCATGGCGTCCCAGCCCAGCTCCGCGGGAAGGCGGTAGCCGGCCGCCTTCATGGCTGCCGAGGCGCTCGCCCGCGGCACGCCTACGGCGCGGTCTATGTAGTCCTCGAAGCGCACGAGGTGCTTCTTGCAGAGCGCCTCGGCCTCTACCGCCAGCTCGCCGAACTTGAGCATGATCTCGCCGTTCTTAGGGAGGAGGCTCCGTATGCGCTCGGTCAGGTTGATGAATTCCTGCTCCCGGTCGAAGATATTCTGATACACGCCCTTCTGCTCGGCCTTCTCCAGAAGCTCGTGGAATATGGCCCAGAACTCGTTGGTATGCGCGCGCGCGCCGGGCAGATGGGGCCTGCGCTCGCAGTGCAGGTGGTGGGCGTATTCGTGCAGGGCGGTGTAGATAAGCTGGCCGTCGGATTCGAAATTCTTATTGTGGAGCAAGATCTCGCGGCTTAAGGGCTTGTAGAGGCCGTTTACCTTGCCGCTCTGCTTGCCGCTGAAGACGACGCTGAAATCCGTCTTGGCTTCCTCGGCCCGCAGGAGCGCGTCCTTTACCTGATCCTGATTCATAGATCCTCCAGGGGCAATGTACTATAGGGGGCGCGGGCGCACAAGCGGGAGCGCTTGCCCCATGCCGCGGGCGGCTGTACAATCTGTCTTTCGTAGCGGAGGGTAGGCATGAATCGCCTGGGCGTGAGCCATAAGATCATTATCTTCGTAGCGGCTTCCGTGGCGGTTTTCCTGGCCGGCACGCTGTTCATAAGCCAAGCCATACTCAAGCGCCACGCGCTGCGCGGCGCGGACGAGCTGGCCGTCACGATACTGGACCGCACGGACAGGCAGGTGGCGCAGCTTTTCAGCGACCTGGAAGCCCTCGCCCGCGCGCTGGCCTCCATGAAACAGGTGCTCTCGGCCGATCCGGCGGGCATGCGCGATCTCTTTATAGCGCACGTGCTGTCGCGCAAGCATTATCTGCGGGCCATATACCTGGGCACGGCCGATGGCCGCATGTACGAATGGGGCTACGGCGAAGGCTTCGTCGACCACGCGCCGAGCTTCCCGCCGGGCTATGACCCGCGCGCGCGGCCCTGGTATGCCACCGCCCTCGCCGCGGACGGTTTCTCGGTGTCCGACCCCTATGTGTACGCCAGCGTGAATGCGCTGGGCATAACCTGCGTATTGCCGGTGCGGGCCGGGGACGGAAGCCTCGTGGGCGTCCTGGGCATGGATATCCTGCTAGACAGCCTTACCGGGATCTTAGCCGCGCTGGACATACCCAAGGACGGCAGGGCGGCCATATTAGACCGCTCGGGCAATGTAATCGCCAGCCAATTCCAGGCCCATAGGGCCTTGGAACTGAGCCTGCGCCCCTTCGACCTGGCGGGCATAGGCGCTAGCCTGAGCGCCGGCGACGCGTCCTTTTCTTCGCCCGTGGACGGCGTGGATACCCACTTCGTGTCCAGGCAGATGGAGGGCTTCGACTGGACCATCGTGGTGGGCATGCCCTTCTATTCCATACTGGCGAGCACCCAGGAGCTCCTGCGGGTAGTGGCGCTCTTCGAATTGCTCATGATGAGCGCCATGCTGATAGCGATAGCGGCCATAACGGGGAGGCTGGTGCTAAGCCCGCTCAACTATATCGTATCGGTCATCAAGAGCAAGGAGGGCGGCGACCGCAGCTCGCGCGTAACCGTGCGCTCCGGCGACGAATTCGGCTTCCTCGGGGCCGAGCTCAACAAGCTTTTCGATACCGTGGACGATTATTCGGGCAACCTTGAATCCAAGGTGCGGGAGCGCACGGAGGACCTCCTGCGGCTGCAGCAGGAGAATACGCTCTTCCGCATAGCCGAGGAGCGCAAGCGCATTTATCGGGATATGCACGATTCCATAGGCGCCAAGCTTACCAATATTTTCTTTTGCAACGGCGTGGCGCGCGATCTGGGCAAGGCTGGGCCGACTGCCCTGAGGGAACAGCTTGACGGCATAGAGAGCAACTGCCTCCAGGCGGTACAGGCGCTCAAGGAGATAATCTTCGGCATGAAAGAGGATGAGCAGCTGGCCGGAGATACGGCCAAGCTCCTGTCCGCGGGCCTGCGACAGCGCCTGAAGTCGGGCGGCTTGGACTTCGACTGTCGCATCGAAGGCAAGGCGGCGCTCAACGCCGCGCCGGCCGAGCTTAAGGCGGAGCTTGGCAAAGTGCTCGACGAGCTCGTGAGCAACGCGCTTAAGCACGCGGGCGCGTCGGCCGTGCGCTTCAGGCTCAAGGCGGACGGCTCGAGGCTGAGCGTGAGCTTCTCCGACGACGGACGGGGCTTCCGCGTGCCCGAGCCGGGCAGGGCGGTCACCGGCCTGAACAATGTGCGCTATCGCGTGGAGAAGCTCGGCGGCAGCGTCGACATACGGTCGGAACCCGGAGCCGGCAGCAGCTTTGCCATCATAATACCCGCGGCATTAAGCCCCGCGGACGAAATCGAGGTCAGCGTATGAGGGCGGCGCAACAGGGCGGGGCTATTAGCCTGGCCATCGTAGAGGACGAGAAGGAGGTGCGCGAGGGCCTCAAGTACCTCTTGGGCCTGGACGGGCGCATACGGATAAGCGGGGCCTTCGGCGCGGCCGAAGAGCTTTTTACCTTCCTGGCGGGCGGCGGCAAGGCGGAGCTCATCCTCATGGATATACATCTGCCGGGCATGAGCGGCATAGAGGCGACGCGCCTTTTGCAGGAGCGCTGGCCCGAGCTCGCGGTGCTCATACTGACCATTTTCGAGGACGAGGACGCCATACTCGACTCTATCAAGGCGGGGGCCCGCGGTTACATACTCAAGAACACCAAGCCCGACGCCCTGCTCGAGCAGATCATCAGCGCGGCGGGCGAGGGCTCGCCCATAAGCCCCACGGTGGCCAGGCGCATACTGGAGGAGATCAGGCGGGGCAGCCGCGCCCTTACGCCGGCGGATTACACGCTTACCGCCCGCGAGCTCGAGGTGCTACGGGATATCGTGAATGGGCTCACCTATAAGGAGCTCGCCGACAAGCACCATATAGCCGGCTCGACCGCCAAGAAGCACATACTCCACATTTACCAGAAGCTTAATGTCAATTCCAAGGCCGAAGTGGTGCGCAAAGCCCTCGAGGAAGGCCTGATATAGGCCCGCATAGCCTCTTGGCGTACGCGCGAGGGCGTATGCCGGGGCTTTGGCCGCTAAAAATACTCCTTATGGTGTATATCGCGCCTGAAAATACGGCCCTACACTCCTCTATGGTGAGGCCCGGAATCGCGGCCGAGCCGTAGCTTATTTTCTAGGAGTCATTATGAGCGATCAGAAACTTCAGAAGAAAGGCGCGCTCGACTGGTACTTCAAGTCGAACCTGCTTTTCCGCATCCTCATCGGCCTCGTCCTCGGCGTGGTAGCCGGCATAGCGCTGGGCTTCATGCCCGACGCCGTCAAGGGCTTCTCCGACATAGCCAAGCCCTTCGGCGACCTCTTCGTGCGCCTCCTTAAGATGATCGTGGTGCCGGTAATCTTCCTGTCCCTCGTGGCCGGCGCGGCGAGCATAGCTCCCAACCGCTTGGGCCGCGTAGGGCTCAAGGTAATGGCATACTACCTCTTCACGAGCGCCTTCGCGGTAGCCATAGGCTTAGTGTTCGCTAATATACTCAAGCCCGGCCTGGGCATGGGTATCGTAGGAGCGGCGGGCGCCGCTGGCAAGGCCGCGGCCGCGCCTACCCTGGTGACCGTGCTCTTGAACATAATCCCTACGAACCCCATCGATTCTCTGGCTAAGGGCGACGTACTCCCCATCATATTCTTCGCGGTGGTATTCGGCATAGCCATAGCCTACGTGAAGGATTCCAAGGACTCAGGCATAGCCAAGGCGGCGGGCACCGTGCTCGACGTGGCTAACGGCGCCGTGGAGGCGATGTACAAGATCGTATCCGGCATCATGCAGTACGCGCCCATAGGCGTGTTCGTGCTCATAGCCATCGTGTTCGCCCAGCAGGGAGCCAAGGCCCTCGGCCCGTTGTTCATGGTTACCCTTACGGTGTACCTCGGTCTCATCCTTCACCTGGTAGGCGTGTACGGCGGCTTCCTGGCCATAAACAAGTTCGGCCTCTTTAAATTCCTGAAGCGCGCCAACGAGGCCATGATAACGGCCTTCGTTACCCGCTCTTCCGGCGGTACCCTGCCCGTTACCCTGCGCAATACCGAAGACAACATGGGCGTGCCCCGCAGCATAAGCTCCTTCAGCCTGCCCCTCGGCGCCACCATCAATATGGACGGCACCGCCATTTACCTGGGCGTGTGCGCGATGTTCATAGGCTACGCCATAGGACAGCCCCTCACCCTCAACCAGCAGCTTACCGTCATCATCACCGCCACCCTGGCCTCCATAGGCACGGCGGGCGTTCCCGGCGCCGGCGCCATCATGCTTCTCATGGTACTCGAGTCCATAGGGCTTAAGGTAACCGAGGGCTCCGCCGTTGCTACCGCCTACGCCATGATATTGGGCATAGACGCGCTGTTGGATATGGGACGCACCTCCCTGAACGTGGGCGGCGACATGGTCGGCACGCTTATCGTAGCCAAGAGCGAAAAAGAACTCGACATGGCCAAGTGGGCCTAAGTCCGGAACCTATCACAGCCTGATTAGATTAGGCGGGCCGGATTCGGGTTTGCCCGGGTCCGGCCTTCGCTTCGGAGCGCAATCCATGCACCATGATAAGCTGCTCATCATAGGCGGGGGCGTGGGGCCTATGGCCGGCGTCGCCCTTCATGCCGCCATTATCGAGAACACGCTGGCCGGCGGCGACCGCGGGCACCTGGACCTTATCCATGTATCGCTGTCCGCGGGCATAAGCGACCGCACGGAATTCCTCCTTGGCCGCGACTCCGAGAATCCCGCGCTCGGCATGGCGAAGGCCTTGGCGCTGGCTCTGGCGGGCATACCCGGCCGGGAAGCCGTCGTCGGCGTGCCCTGCAACACCTTCCATGCGCCGGCCATCTTCGGCCCCTTCACGGAGGAAGCCCTGAGGCTGGGGGCGGCGGCAGGGGTAAAGCTTACCGTACTTGATATGCTCGGCGAGACCTTGGCCTACCTGGCGAAGGCCGCGCCGGGGGCGGCCCGCATAGGCCTCATGACCACGACGGGCACGAGGCGATCGGGCGTATACGACGAAGTTCTGTCCGCGGCGGGCTTGGCGCCGCTCTACGTGGCCGAGGATGACCAGGAGCTCCTGCACGCGGCCATTTACGACCCCGACTGGGGCATAAAGGCCAGCGCTAGGCCGGGAGCCAAGGCGACCGCTATCCTGCGCGGCCTGGCTAGAGGCCTTACCGAGGCGGGAGCCCAGGCGGTGCTTTTGGGCTGCACGGAGCTGCCCCTCGCGTTGACTGAAACGGCGATTTGCGCTATTCCCTTGATAGACCCGGTCCTAGCCTTAGCCAGGGCCATGATACGGGAGGCCGCGCCAGCCAAGCTCGCGCCGCTTCCGCCGGCTTTCCGCGCCTAAGCGCGTTTAACTGGCTTTGCATACGGCGGGCGGCATTGCCTCCGCGAAAAGGAGTATCCCGTGAATCCTATAGCTATAGAGCTTAACGCCGCGCTGGAAGGCACCATGGCCGGGCGCGCCATGTCCGACTTGGGCAAGCGCATGTACTTCCCCAAGGGCATCATTTCCCAGGCGGCCGAGGCCAAGAAGGAAGCCTACGCGGTGGACGCCACCATAGGCATAGCCACCGAGAAGGGCTCGCCCATGTCCCTGTCGGCCATACGGGACGCCCTCTCCGGCCTCGTGCCCGGCGATATCTTCCCCTACGCGGCCACGGCGGGCCTGCCCAAGCTGCGCGAGGCCTGGAAAAAGGAAACGCTTAAGAAGAACCCCGGCCTCGCGGGCAAGGGCGTATCCCTGCCCGTGGTCACCACCGGGCTTACCCATGGCATAGCCATACTAGGCGATATGTTCCTCGATCCCGGCGACGCCGTGGTGGTGCCCGATCTCTATTGGGACAATTACGGGCTTATTTTCAGCGACAGGCTCGGCGCCGACCTGCGGGAATACCCGCTCTTCGACGCGAAGGGCGGCTTCAACGTGGACGGCCTCGTAGGCAAGTTGTCCGCCCTGCGCGGCAAGAAAGCCTTCCTGGTACTCAATTTTCCGAACAATCCCACGGGCTACAGCCTCAAGGAGGCCGAGGCGCAGAGGCTGGCCGCCGCACTCAAGGCCGAGGCCGAAAAGGGCACGCGGCTCATCGTGGTATGCGACGACGCCTACTTCGGCCTCGTCTACGAGGAGGGCGTGCGCTCCGAATCGCTCTTTTCCGAGCTTGCCGACCTGCACGAGAACATCCTGGCCGTTAAGGCCGACGCCGCTACCAAGGAAGAGCTCGTATGGGGTCTCCGCGTGGGCTTCATAGCCTTCGCGGGCAAGGGCCTCGAGCCTAAGCACCATGAAGCGCTCGTGCAGAAGTCCATGGGCTTCATCAGGGCGTCCATATCCTGCTCCAACACGCCCGGCCAGGCTTTGGTGCTCAAGGCTCTCGAATCGCCGACCCACGACGCCGAGAAGGCGCAAACCTTCGCGACCATCAATGCCCGCTATGAGGAAACCAGGCGGCTCGTAAACGCCATGAAAGGCCCTTTGAAGGCCCTGCCCTTCAACTCCGGCTACTTCATGACCTTCGCCTCGCCCACGGGCAAGACCGAGGCGCTGCGGCGCCTGCTCCTGGAATCCTACGGCGTGGGCACGATATCGTTCCAGGACCGCTATCTCCGGGTGGCTTACTCCAGCGTGGATATGGATAAGCTGCCTACGGTGTTCAAGGCGATAGACGAAGCGGCTCTCCGCTGCTGCCCGTAAGGGCGGGGGAGCGTATGGGCGGGTACCGCTGTTCCGTATGCGGGAAAAGCCAAGACTTCGACACCGCGCTAGCCCGCTGCCCCTGCGGGGGGCTCTTCGACATCGACCGCGCGGGGCCGGCTTTCAGCCTTGAGCTCGTCGACAAGGACGAGTGGAGCATATTCCGCTACCGGCGCCTCATGCCCCTGGATAACGAATTGTGGCGGGGCATAAGCCTGGGCGAGGGCTTAAGCCCCGTCGTGCGCCTCGACGCCCGTACCCTGGTCAAGATGGACTATATGATGCCCACCCTGTCCTTCAAGGACAGGGGAGCCGCCGCCCTGGTATGGCTGTGTAAAACCATAGGCGTACGCAGGGTGGTTCAGGACTCGAGCGGCAACGCCGGGAACGCCGTGGCGGCCTATTGCGCCAAAGCCGGCATAGCCTGCGAGATTTTCGTGCCCGAGGCCACGTCGCCTAAAAAGATAGCCATGATACGCGCTCACGGGGCCGACGTGACCATCGTGCAAGGCACGAGGGACCAGACCGCCGACGCCTGCCGCGGCAAGGTCGAGCGCGAAGGGGCTTATTACGCTAGCCACGTGTACAATCCCTTCTTCTACGAGGGAACGAAAACCTATCTCTACGAAGTGTACGAGCAGCGCAAGGCCCTGCCTGAGAACCTCGTCATACCGCTGGGCAACGGCACGCTCTTCCTCGGCGTCATGAAGGCCCTGGACGAGCTCAGGGCGGCGGGCGCCATAGCCGAATATCCGCGCGTATACGCGGTGCAGAGCGAGCGCTGCGCGCCGTTCAAGGAAGCCGTAAACGCCGGATTGCGGAGCCTGCCCGACGTGACCGTCGGGCAAACCATGGCCGAGGGCATAGCCATAGGCCGCCCTATGCGCGGGGAGGCCATACTCAAGCTTATCTATGAGCGCGGCGTGCGGGTAATCACGGCAAAAGAGGGGCGTATACTGGCCGCTCGGGACAGCCTCGCGCGCAACGGCATATACGTCGAGCACACGAGCGCGGCCAACTACGCCGCCTACCGGGAGCTCATGGAAGGCCCCGAAGCCCCGCCCGGCGATACGCTCATCCCCATGTGCGGCGCGGGCCTCAAGTCCGACAAGTAGCGCCAAGCGGAGTAACGCCAAGCGGCGGCCTGGCCATCCGCGCGCCTCAAGGGAGGGTGCGGCTCATGGGAGGGCTCCGCCTAGCGGAGGGCTGGCCATCCGCGCGACTCAATGGAGGGCGCGGCTCAAGGGAAGGCTCCGCCCAGCGGAGGGCTGACCTTAGCGTAAGGCGCGCTCGAGCTCGGCGGTGTTGAAGCCTATGATGATCCTGCCGTTCACGTCGGTGACCGGCACGCCCATCTGCCCGGACTTGCGCACCATCTCGTCGGCCCGCCGGGGATCGGCGGCCACGTTGTACTCGTCGAAGCGCACGTTCCTCTGCTTGAACCAGTCCTTAACCATGCGGCAGTATGAGCAGCTAGGCGTGGAATATAGGGTTACGGCCATAGTGATCTCCTTAATATATGAAAAACTATATATAATATAGTCCAAGTGCTTTTTTTCGTCAAGACGCAATCGCCGCGGCCCTGAAGACCGTAGCGGAGCTATGACGTATCCGCAGGAACTTAGCCGCGCCCTCGTCCTCATCCTGTCCCTTAGCTTCGCGCCGAGAGCCGTCCGCGCGGAGGGGCAGGGCAGCCTGTCCCTGTCCGTTGAGGCGGGCCTGCCCTGCTTCGCCTCTCTCGGCCTGAAGCTGGAGAGCGGTGAGAGCCGGGCCAGGCTGGAGCTCGGCCTGGACGAGTGGGGGGCGTCGCTGGATATGCCCTGGCTAGCCCTCGGCTGCCTTGAGCCGGTCGGGCTGGCGGCTTTCATACAGCGGCCGCAGGGGCTTTCCTACCGGCTCGGGCGCTACGAGGCGAAGCCTTTCAACGCTCCCGCCCCCCTGGACGCGCCCCTGGTCGGCGCCTCGCTTGGCGGGGAAGGCGGCTGCTTCGCCCTCTATCCCACAGCGGGCGGCTTGCCTCCGTGGAGCGGCGCCTGGCTATCGCCGCGGGAT
>JBGSKZ010000211.1:0-1652 GCA_041741035.1 Treponematales bacterium | reverse complement strand
GGCCGGCGCAGCCGGCGCCCAGCGGCTCCTGGGCACCAGGGCCATGGGCCTGGCGGTGGCCCAGGCTATAAAGGACGGTTCAGCATGAAGAGCGATAGCGTAAAGAAAGGCCCCGAACGCGCGCCTCACCGCGCCTTGTTTAAGTCCATGGGCATTACCGACGAGGAACTATCCCGCCCGCTCATAGGCGTAGTGAGCGCGCAGAGCGAGATCGTGCCCGGCCACCTGCACCTGGGCTCGATAAGTGAGGCGGTGAAGGCAGGCATACGATCGGCGGGCGGCACGCCCTTCGAGTTCCCCTCGATAGGCGTGTGCGACGGCATAGCCATGGGCCACGCGGGCATGCGCTACTCCCTGGCCAGCCGCGAGCTCATAGCCGATTCCATAGAATGCATGGCCCTGGCCCACGCCTTCGACGCCCTGGTGCTCGTGCCCAATTGCGACAAGATAGTGCCCGGCATGCTCATGGCCGCGGCCAGGCTGGACCTGCCGGCCATAGTCGTATCCGGAGGCCCCATGCTAGCGGGCACGGTACGCGGCAAGAAAGCCAGCCTGTCCAACGTCTTCGAGGCGGTAGGCTCGCTAAGCGCGGGCGCCATGGCCGCGGACGAGTTGCGGGAATACGAGGATTCCGCCTGCCCCGGTTGCGGATCCTGCTCGGGCATGTTTACCGCCAACAGCATGAACTGCATGACCGAGGCCCTGGGCATAGCACTGCCGGGCAACGGCACCATCCCCGCGGTGCACGCGGCGCGGCTGAGACTGGCCAAGGCATCGGGAGCGGCCATCATGGAGCTCCTGTCGAAGGGCCTGGGAGCCCGGACTTTCCTAAGCGCCCGAGCCTTCGAGAACGCCCTGGCGGTGGACATGGCGCTTGGCTGCAGCACCAATACGGTGCTCCACCTGCCGGCCATAGCCGCGGAGGCGGGGGTAGCCTTTGACCTGGGCCTCGTGGACCGGGTAAGCGCGCACTGCCCTAACCTCTGCAAGCTGTCGCCGGCCGGGCCGCACCATATGGAAGACTTGCACCAGGCGGGAGGCGTCCAGGCGGTCATGGCCGAACTCGCCTCGCTGGGCCTCCTGGACACGAGCCTGCCCACGGTAAGCGGAGGCAGCGTGGCGGATAGCCTAAAGCGCGCCCGCAATGGGGACGAGACGGTCATACATCCCGCGAGTTCGCCGTATTCGGCAAGCGGCGGCCTGACCATACTGCGCGGCAACCTGGCACCCGACGGCTGCGTGGTCAAGCGCTCCGCCGTTGCGCCCGATATGCTCAGGCACGAGGGCCCGGCCCGCGTATTCGACGCCGAGGAAGACGCCTTCGCGGCCATCGTGTCCGGCTCCATACGGGCCGGCGACGTGGTCGTCATACGCTATGAAGGCCCGCGCGGCGGCCCGGGCATGAAGGAAATGCTCTCGCCTACCGCGGCCCTCGCCGGCCGGGGCCTGGACAGGCAGGTGGCCATGATCACCGACGGTCGCTTCTCCGGCGCCACCCGGGGCGCCTGTATAGGGCACATATCGCCTGAGGCCGCGCGCGGCGGGACTATCGCCCTGGTGCGGGAGGGCGATCTCATACGCATAGACATAGACGGGCACAGCCTTGAGCTCGCCGTCGCTCCTCAGGAACTCGAGGCGCGCAAGGCGACCTT
>JBGSKZ010000210.1:0-2588 GCA_041741035.1 Treponematales bacterium | reverse complement strand
GCGCCGCCGCCGGCCGCGCCGCCGCCAGCCGCCCCGCCTTCGCTCTTGAGCGACAAGCCTATGCGCTTACGCACGACATCCAGGCTAATGATGCGGAACTCGTGCACGTCTCCCACCTTGATCACTTCCATGGGGTCGGTGACGAAGCGGTCGGAGAGCTCGGACACGTGGATAAGCGCGCTCTCCTTTATGCCTATGTCGACGAAGGCGCCGAAGTCCACGACGTTCTTCACCTTGCCGGTCACCTTCATGCCCTCTTTCAGGTCCTCGAAGGCGAGCACGCCCTGGGACAGTATGGGCTTGGGCAATTCGTCGCGGGGATCGCGGTTGGGCTTCTTCAGTTCCAGGAGTATGTCGTCTATGGTGGTATCGCCCACGCCGTATTTTTCCTTAAGGCCGGAGCGCTGCTCGCGGCTGGGATCGCTACCGGCCTTTACCAGGGGCAGTATCTCGGAAGCCAGCGCGTAGCGCTCGGGATGCACCCAGCTGTTGTCGAGGGGATTGGCGCTCTCGGGTATCTTCAAGAAGCCCGCGCACTGTTCGAAGGTCTTCTCGCCCATGCCGGATACTTTCTTAAGCTCGTCGCGGCTTTTGATGACGCCGTTGTCATCCCTGAACTTGACGATCTTCTTGGCCAGGGAGCCGTTTATGCCCGACACGTACTTGAGCAGGCTGTGGCTGGCGGTGTTGATGTTCACGCCCACGCGGTTCACCACCGACTCCACCACTTCGTCCACGCTTTCGGACAGGCGCTTTTGGTTCACGTCGTGCTGATAGAGGCCCACGCCTATGGACTTGGCGTCTATCTTCACGAGCTCCGCCAGCGGATCCTGCAGGCGGCGGCCTATGGATATAGCGCCGCGTATGGTGAGGTCCAGCTCCGGGAACTCCTCGCGGGCCACGTCGCTGGCCGAATATACCGACGCGCCGTCCTCGTCCACCACGGTATACTTGATATCCAGCTGGTGCTCGGCTATGGCCTCGGCCACGAGGCGCTGCACGTCGTGGCTGCCCGTGCCGTTGCCTATGGCTATGATTTCCAGCTTGAAATCCTTGGCGGCCTTGGCTATGGCCTTCTTGCCTTCGTCGAACTTGAATTCCTGGTTGATCATGAAATAGCCTAAGTACTTGCCCGTCTCGTCTATGGCCGCGCATTTGGTGCCGGTGCGTATGCCGGGGTCCAGGCCTAAGACGCGCGTGCCCTTGATGGGCGGCGACAAGAGCAGGTTCTTGAGGTTCTCGCTGAATACCTGTATGCCGTGGCCGTCCGCGTTGTCGCTGGCCTCGGTGCGTATTTCGCGCAGCACGGCCGGCGATACGAGGCGCCGCAGGGCCTCGTCCATGGCCTGGGCGTGGTATTCGTTGGCTATCTGATAGCGGGCCTTGAGCACGTCGACGGCGCCGTCCTCGTTCACGTCCAGGGTGACGCTCAAGACGCCCTCGCGCTCGCCGCGGTTCACGGCCAGCACGCGGTGGGGGCGCAGGGTGGCCAGGCTCTCGGCGTAATCCCAATACATCTGGTATACGCTGGCTTCCTTCTTGCTCTCGTCCACGCCCTTGACCACGAGGCGGCCGTCGCGCATGTAGAATTTCTTGACGGCGGCGCGGTTCTCGGGGTCCTGGCTGGCGCGCTCGGCCAGTATGTCCATGGCTCCCTGCAGCGCGTCCTCTACGGTCGCGACCGTAAGCTCCGGGTGCTCGGCGTCTTCCCGGACGTACTCGACGGCCTTGGCGCGCAATTGGGCCGCGCCGGCGCTGAGCATGAGCTCGGCCAGCGGCTCAAGGCCGCGCTCTATGGCCGCCATGCCGCGGGTCTTTTTCTTGCGCTTGTACGGCGCGTAGATGTCCTCGATCTCGGTGAGGGTGGAGCACTTCTTTATGTTCTTGTAGAGATCCTCGCTGAGCTTGCCCTGGGCGAAGATAGCCTGTATCACCTCGATGCGGCGCGTCTCAAGGTTGGTAAGGGCCGCGTGGCGGTGCACCACGTCCCGCACCTGCACCTCGTCGAGCTCGCCGGTGCGCTCCTTGCGGTAGCGGCTGATGAAGGGAACGGTGCAGCCTTCCGCGGTGAGTTCCACCACGGCGGCGGCCTGGCTCACCCGCACGTTCAGCTCGCCCGCTATGCGGTTCAAGAGGTCGGCCTGGCTGATAGCGAGGCCGCTGACGAATTCTTCGTTTAATTGCATCGGGTTCATCCTTGGCGTTTCTTGCGGAGTTCGTCCAAAAGGCCCTGGGGGCTGAAGCCGCCCAAATAGGCTATCTTTCCGCCCACGCAGATAACGGGCTCGAGCCTTGCCATGGACAAGAGCCGCTCCACGTCCGCGTTTCGGGCGATATTTTCAGGGGTGGATTCCAAAAAGGCCACGCTATACGAGCCGGCGAGCTCGGACGCCGCTAAGAGCGCCTCGAATTCGCCCACGAGAGCCTTGGTCGCTTTCTTCTCGCCGGGGGCGCAGGCGCCGCAGTCGTGGCCGTCGCAGCCCGCGCAAATCATGTCGTCGGCCTTGCCGTATACTTCTATCGCTATGCTCATATGCTTACAAGTCGGCAACGATACGGGTATCGGCGCTAAAAATCAAGCGCTTCTT
>JBGSKZ010000209.1:0-1134 GCA_041741035.1 Treponematales bacterium | reverse complement strand
GACGGAAGCCCTGCGGGTCAACCGTATAGCTAAACTCGTGGCCGCCCTGCCTTTCCTGGCGGGCTGCGAAGACGCCGGCCGTACCGCCGTCGCCCATCTGGGCACTTACCTCTTGTCCGTACGCGAAACCAAGCGCTGGTTCTGCGCCACGCCCGCTGACGGCTCGTCGATTATGGAGCGGCTGAGGCTCGGCGCCTCCTTCAAAGGCGGCGATAAGGATATTTTAGAGCGAGGCATGAGCCTTCTAGCCCTCAATATGATAAGCGACTATAAACACGACCTTGACGAGGACGCCGCCTGCGGTAAGTACAATCCTATAGCCGCCGGCGACTTCGCCTTCGAGGAAACGGTGGAAAGCCTCCTATGGGCCATAGCCAAACGGCCCTGCGATGAAATGGACGGCATTATCAGCCCGGGAGAGATGCCGCTCAGCTATTGGGTAGCTGGGTAAGGGTATTTAGCATGCGCCTCGTTGAGAAGTTTACCCGAGATCCCAACGGGCTCAGAAAGCTTGTTGGCTTATCCGCTGCCTTCGGGGCATTTTGCATTGTAGTCCTAAATGTCATTACCCTTTCCCGAATAAACCGCGCTAACGGCGAAGCGCTTATCACAGACATAAGCATCAATGTGCTTTTTGTTTCTGGAACGGTCGCGTTTATAAGCGCATTTTGGCATTCAAAAATGTCCCTGCGCCTGCAAGTGGCCTTTCTATTTCTAACGGCCTTACTTTCGGCTTTAACCGCCAAGGGCGGCGACCTGACGAGCGCCTTGCCGCTTATACTCGGCCTGATCCTCGCCCTGGAATACAACTTCGGGCGGCGCTCCCTCCTAGCCTGCGCCGCCATAGCCTTTATCGTATATCCGCTAGCCCTGGGCTGGGGTTATAGCCGCTATTCGGCGGCTTACCTCAGCCAGGCGGCGGCGGGCGTGCTGGGCCTATTTTTTTTCATAGCCTTATTCGGCGGCGTCATCGTCCGGCATAGGGCGCAGCACCGCGAAGAAGCGGAGCTGCTCGAGTCCAGGGTAAAGGAGCGCACCAAGGAGCTGGAAGCGCTCGTAGAAGAACGGGCCGCCATGCTCCGCGAGATACACCACCGGGTAAAGAATAATCTGCAGCTTATAGCGAGCCTCTTG
>JBGSKZ010000208.1:0-1567 GCA_041741035.1 Treponematales bacterium | reverse complement strand
GCGGCGGCCGCCGCGTCGGCGCCCGGCAGGACGATGACGAATTCCTCTCCACCGTAGCGCGCGGTCCAGTCCGTGACCCTGGCATGGTTCCGGACGAGTTCCGCTACCTTGGCCAGGGCCTTATCCCCGGAGGGGAAGCCGTACTCCATATTCACTCCGTGGAAGTCGTCTATGTCGAAGAGGACCAGGGAGAGGGGCGTGCCGCCGCGGAGGGCGTTTTCCATTTCGCGGGCTATGCGCCGGTCATAGTATCCGCGGTTGGACAAGCCGGTAAGCCCGTCCGTGTCCGCGCCTTTGCGCGCTTCCTCCATGGCCTTGCGCCCCACGGAGCGTATGAGTTCGGACATGCGATCCGTCCACACTTTTGTGACGTTTTCGAAATGCTCGAGCGCCGCGCGGCTCGGGTCCTCCTCGGCGGCGTCCCAGCAAAGGTCGTGGCAGCGCGATAGGTTCCTGCCGGCGGCCTTGGCCGAATAGAGGGCCATGTCGGCCCTATTAAAGGCGTCTTCCGTGGACATGCCCGCCTCCAGAAAAGCGAAGCCCAGGCTGGCGGTGACGCGAATAATTCCCTCGCCAAGGGTGATATCCAGGCTGGATATAGAGTCTCTCACTTCGTCCAGGAATCGGGCGAGCTCGGCGCGGTCGCGGGAGAACGCCAAGCCGCCGAATTCGTCCCCGCCGAGGCGGAAGGAATTGCCGTTCAGCTCGGGCCTATCCAGCATGAATTCCGCGACGCGCCTGAGCGCCTCGTCGCCGGCGGCGTGGCCATAGCTATCGTTTACCGCCTTGAAGTGGTCAAGATCAAGAATGAAGAATGCGGCTACATGCCCTGAGGGCGCGGATAATTCCCGCGCGAGGGCTTCCCGGAGGCCGAGCCTGGTGCCCAAGCCCGTAAGCCCGTCTTTCCGGTGTACATGTATATTCTTTTCCGCGTATCTGCCCTGCAACAGCGCAAGGCGCGGCCCCGCCTGCGCGGAAAGCCGTTCGAAGGCGCAGAGCTCCGCGAGCATAATCGGATGCCGCCCGGCTATGCCGCGCAAGAGGACGGTCTCTTCAGCGAGATCCTTGGCTACGATCAAGGTGGGGGCAAAGTGAGAAACCCTGTCGGCGAAGTCGAGGAGCGTTTCCATCGAATCGAAGGCGGAAGAACTTAAGAGCAGGGGCATATGCGGAGCCGTTTCATCTAAACGCGCCTGACCCCGCTCGAGCTCGGGCGGCGTTTTAAGCGAAAGCCGGTAGCCCCAGGGTTCCACCGCGGAACTCAGCGCCGCCAGCTCGGACTGCGGGCACAGGACCAGCGCTTCGACGTTCTTTAGCAAGCCGTCCATCATGTCTCCTTAGTATTTTGGTATCATTTTATACGCATTCAAGCTTAGTAATAGCATAGTCCGCCGAGCATAGGCTACTGGCTACATAATCGCCCCCGGTGCTACCATGAAAGCATGGAGCGTATCGAAGGCTTTCTTGTGCATGCCTGGACCGACTATGGCAGCGGGCGTATTTTCCTTACCGGCAGGGCGGTGGACGGGCGCTCCTTCGCGGCCGTGGAGGAGCTGTGGCGTCCTGC
>JBGSKZ010000207.1:0-1112 GCA_041741035.1 Treponematales bacterium | reverse complement strand
CGCATAGGCGCTCATAGGCTGGCAGTTCCAAAGCGGCCTCCCCGGGGCTTTCATGTTCTTCAGCGAGCCTAGTGTAGCCATGAGGGATAAAAATGCAAGCGCTCGGCGTGTGGACGACGAAGGGCATCTAGGCTACCATAGCACCATGAAAGCGCTCACCGCCCTCGTATGCGCCGCCGCGCTCTGCTTTTCCTGCGCCCCTTCGGAAGAACCCAGCGCCTTGGAAACTGCCAAGCCCGATCCGCGCCAAGAGGCGCTAGAGCGCTCGCTTTCGCTACTGCCAGAAGCGGCGCGCTCGGGCTTCCTGTCCGCCTATCTGCCCGATAGAGAGCGTTTTTTCGCCCTCCTTGAGGAAGCGGAGGCCGAGTCACGGGCGGCGGGCGATTTCCTCATGCTCGTGGATAAAAAAAGCTCCCTGCCCGAGGACTACGAGCCGGCCGATCTTGTGTCGCTCAATGGCTATCCGCTTGCGCGCGGCCGGGCCGACCTGCGCCTGCGCAGGGCAGTCATGCCTGCGCTCCTCGAGATGGATGCCGCCGCGGGCGCTGCGGGACTGCGGCTCGTCTATTCGTCGAGCTACCGCTCCTTTGCCTATCAGCACGAGGTATACGATAGATGGGTGCGGCAGCTTGGCCAGGCGGAGGCCGACCGCGTCTCCGCGAAGCCCGGGCATTCGCAGCATCAGTTGGGCACGGCGATCGATTTCGGCTCCATAGACAATAGCTTCGCCGATACGGCCGAAGGGCGCTGGCTGGCCGAGAACGCCTGGCGCTTCGGCTTTTCACTATCCTATCCCCGCGGCTACGAGGCCATAAGCGGCTACGATTGGGAATCCTGGCATTACCGCTACCTGGGCAAGGCGGCCGCGCTGATCGAGCGCGAGTACTTCGGCGGCGTGCAGCAGTTTTTTTTAACGGTGCTGGACTCCTATCGCGCGCGGTTGGCGGCGCCCGCGCCCTAAGCGGGCATCCGCGGCGGCATCCGCGGCAGCTTCTGTTTTAGGCGCGCGGGCGGTGAATCCCCGCTCGCGGCAAGTCCCGCGCACGGGGGGCCGAAGGCCCTGTACAGCGCGGCCGCGGCCATGCTAGAACCTGCTTACGCCAATCCTGCCT
>JBGSKZ010000206.1:0-2374 GCA_041741035.1 Treponematales bacterium | reverse complement strand
CTTGGCCCCGAGGCGCCTGCGGTAGCGGTGGGCAGCCCGCGCGAGGGCGTTGGAGCTTACCGGATTGGTGAGCGCTATAAAGCCCGCCAGGAGCAGGGTCCTGCCCAGGTAGTCGGGCCGCATGAGGCCGATGCCCACGAGGAAGAGTATGGAGCCTAGGGTGGTGGCCTTGGTGCCTGCCTGCATGCGATTGAAGGCGTCGGGCATGCGCAGGAGCCCTATGGCCGACAAGAGAAAGAAGAGGCTTCCGACCAGGCTGAGGGAAGCGCCTATGATGGCCGCCATCAGAGGCCTCCTTCCAGGTAGCGCGCCAGGGCTACCACCCCGGCGAAGCCGACGAGGCCGTACACGAGGGCCACGTCCACGTATATGCGCCTGCCCGAGATCAGGGCGAAGGCCACGATGAGAGAGCTGGCCATGATGGTCATGGCGTCCAAGGCCACGGTACGGTCTATGGCCCAGGGGCCCTTGGCCAGCCGTATGCCGGCGAGCAGAAGGCTTAAGGCCGCCAGGCTTACGGCGGCTATGAAGATCGCGTCAGCCACAGATCACCTCCAGATATTTCTCGAAATCGCCCACGATAGCCTCGGTAGCGGCCACGGGGTCGGCGTCGGCCACCTTAATCCAGTGCACGTAGATGTCCTGCCCCCTCGTTTCCACCGTTATCGTGCCCGGGGTAAGGGTAATGGAGTTGGCCAGGAGCAGCCTGCCTAAGGGCGTCTTGAGTTTGGTACGCACCTTGACTATGCCCGGCGCTATGGGCAGCTTCGGGTGGAGCACCCTGAAGGCCACGTCGAGGTTCGACAGCACCAGGGCCTTGAGAAACACGAACGCGTACGCGATCATGTAGAGCAGGGCCTTGGGATTGAGCCGCAGATCCTCAAGCGGCGAGGCGGGGAAAAAAGGCAGGGCGGCTATGAGGAAGGCCGCGATCGCTCCCGCGATCGCTTCCTCGCCGCTCCAGGGAGCGGTAAGGACGAGCCAAACGCCCCATAGCGTGAGGAATACCAGCACCCGTGCTTTGAGTGTTTTCATGTAGTGCTCCCTGGCGTGTGATTGGATGAGCTAGTATAAAGCCTTTTGGATATATGTAAACTAAAATATTCGGGAAATGTTATTAATGCTTGCGAAATGCCGCAATGGCGGCTATCCTGTATGGGTTCTAGCGCCAAAGCGGCTCGGAGGTTGCGAATGAATGAGATCCTGGAGAAGAAGAAGCTGTCCGACGATGTGTACAGCATGACGTTCAAGGCTCCCCGTATAGCGGCGGAGCGAAAAGCCGGCCAATTTCTCATAATCCAACTGGATACGAGCGTGGGCGAGCGCATTCCCCTAACTATAGCGGATGCCGATCCGGTTTTGGGAACAATTTCGATAGTTTTTCAAGCGGTGGGAGAGACTACGCACCGCCTGGCGGCCATGGAAATCGGGCAAGCGATAGCGAACGTGCTCGGGCCGCTGGGCAGGCCCACCCATATAGAGAAGTTCGGCCGCGTGCTCTGCGTGGGCGGAGGCATAGGCGTAGCGCCTATGCATCCCATAGCGCGCGCCATGAAAGACGCCGGCAACGATGTGTCCATCATCATAGGCGCTAGGAACAAGAGCCTCGTCATAATGGAAGACGAGATGCGCCGCATAAGCGATTCGGTGACGATAGTCACCGACGACGGCAGCTACGGCCGTAAGGCGCTGGTCACCGAGCCGCTCAAGGAAGCCTGCGCAAGCTCGGCTCCGCCCGACCTCGTGGTGGCCATAGGCCCGCCCATCATGATGAAGTTCTGCGCGGAGACTACGCGGCCTTTTAAAGTGCCCACGGTGGTTTCCTTGAACACCATCATGATAGACGGCACCGGCATGTGCGGCGGCTGCCGCGTTACCGTGGGCGGCAAGACCAAGTTCGTGTGCGTGGACGGCCCGGAATTCGACGGCCACCTGGTCGATTTCGACAATATGATGCTGCGCCTCGGCGCGTACAAGGGCCAGGAAAAAGAGGCCCACCATAAATGCCACGCCACGCTGGGTATCAATGAAGAGGTGAAGTGATATGCACGTAGATGCAGCAAGCCTGAAAGCCGCCGCGGCCCAAACCCTGAAGGAGCTGGAAGGCCGCGCCCTAGGTCCCCGCGACAGGCTGGCCATACCCTGCCAGGATATGCCCACCCAGGATCCCATGGAGCGCATACGCAATATGAACGAGGTGGCCTTAGGCTATTCTGCGGAGCAGGCCCGCGTGGAAGCCTCGCGCTGCCTGGACTGCAAGAACGCGCCCTGCGTGCAGGGCTGCCCGGTGGGCATCGACATACCGCGCTTCCTCAAGCTTGCGGCCGCCGGGGATTTCTCCGGCTCGCTGGCGGTCATTAAGGAATCGAGCCTC
>JBGSKZ010000205.1:0-1294 GCA_041741035.1 Treponematales bacterium | reverse complement strand
CTTCCTGCCGGTCGCCCTCCTCTTCCGCCTCGTGGCGGGTAAGGCCGCCGAGGCCGAGGAAAGGGAGCTTCACGCGCGCTTCGGACAGGAATATGCCAGCTATAGCATGAGGACGCGGGCTTTCCTTCCCCTGCCGCGGCTCCTGCCGCTTGGCCTTAGGCGCTCGTTCCGCGGCCTCCTCGGCCTATCCGCCTTAGCGTGCCTGGCCCTCGGCCTATATCTCGCCGTGGCGGGGCCGGCGATGTGCGGCTTCGGCGCGCGCTCCTCCGAAATAGCGGCAAGCATGGCCGGGGACGAGTATGTAGGAAAAGGGGCTGCCGGCTATACGCAGGGCATCGACATCAATGCCTCTCCCGCCACGGTGTGGAAGTGGCTCGTCCAGATAGGCTACAAGCGGGCGGGCTGGTACAACATCGACCTCGTGAATCGCCTGGCCGATCCTCATTACTTCCACGACGGGAAGGCTTCGGCCTTGAGGATCATTCCCGAGTTCCAGAGCCCCCGCGAAGGCGAAAAGATCCATCTCGTGCCGGCCCTTGGCATGACCATTGCGGAGGCGGAAATCCCCCGGCTCCTCGTCCTCGTCGCGGAGCCGGACAAGCTGGGCGGGAACAATGTAGCCTGGACCTTCTCAATCGAGCCGCTGCCGAACGGGCGAAGCCGCCTCCTTGCGCGCTTTCGCATACGCATAGGGGATGATTTCGGATCCAGGGTAGCCGCCTGGTTCATGAACGACCTGGCCGGCGCGACCATACAGCAGCCCGCCATGCTCTGGGGACTTAAGCTGCGAGCCGAGTCGCGGCTGCCCACGATTACGCCCAAGGATAGGTAAGCAGGCGAACAGCAGAGACCTGATCGGCCGCATAATGAAGCCCCCTTTGGGCTGCCATTCGTTGCTTCGTATGCTATACTGGCCGCTGTGGCCGATCAAATCCTGCGGGCGAAAGTACGGATTCCCAAGCCCATGCGGGGGCTCCTTCCCCGCCCCGAGCTTATCCGCAAGCTCGAAGCCTGCCTCGGCTCTCCCCTCGTCCTCGTATCTGCGCCCGCCGGCTTTGGCAAGACCTCCCTTGCGACGCAGTACCTGGCGTCCCTATCAGCGAACCCTGCCGGCGCGGCGTATACCGTACCGGCTCAGCGCGTAGCCTGGGTATCCCTCGAGAGGGAGGACGATGATCCCGTGCGCTTCTGGGGCGCCGTGGCCGGAGCCCTTGAGCTCGCCGCCGTGGAACCCGAGGAAAGCTCGCCCTTCGCGCCGCTGCTCTCCGCTACGAGGGCTCCCCAGCCCCCTGCC
>JBGSKZ010000204.1:0-6990 GCA_041741035.1 Treponematales bacterium | reverse complement strand
AGTGGCCGGCCTTGGTGGAGGCGGGCGTGCTGCCCTTCGGCCAGATGATACGGCTGGTGGCCGAGCGCGGGCGCCTCATGGACGAGGCTGGCAAGCGTTCGGGAGGCTCCACGATGGCCGCCGTGCTCAACATCGAGCCGGCGCTCATCGAGGCGGCCTTGAAGAACGCCGGCATAGACGACGTGTGGGTGGCGAACTACAACAGCCCCACCCAATCGGTCATATCCGGCACCGAGAGCGGCATGGACAAGGCCGAGCCGGCCATCAAGGAAGCGGGCGCCAAGCGGGTCATACGGCTCAAGGTATCGGGCGCCTTCCACTCCCCCATCATGCGCTACGCGTATGACGGCTTTAAGGAATTCCTCGCCGATGCCAGCTTCTCGAATCCCGTGCGCGACTTCTTCTCCAACGTGAGCGGCAAGAAAGAAACGGACGGCGCGGCCCTCAAGGCCATGGCGGCCGAGCAGATCATAAGCCCCGTGCGCTGGATGGACGAAGAGGCGTCGATACTGGCCGCCGGCTATGGGCAGCTGCTCGAGGCCGGCCCCGGCACCGTACTGGCCGGGCTGTGGAAGAGCGTAAGCGCCGACATAGCCTGCCGGCCCTGTTCCACGGTCGACCATATAGCGGCCATATCACTGTAAGTTCGATAGAGAGCCGGCCCGATGCGGGTCGGCTCCCGTTTTAAGGGGCCTCTATGCCCCGGCTACAAGGAGCGAATATGAGCGACAGACTCTTGCAAGGCAAGCAAAGCATAGTGACCGGCGGCTCTAAGGGCATAGGCTTAGCCATCGTCAAGGCCTTCCTTCAGGCCGGCTCGGGCGTGGAGTACCTCTCGCGCAGCAAGTCCGACGAGCATACCGAGCTGCAGGCCCTAGCCGCCCAGCAGGGCGTGAGCGTCCTCTGGACCGCCTGTGACGTGGCCGACGAGAAATCGGTGGAGGCCGCCATAGAGGCCGCCACGGCGCGCGGCCCCATAGACGTCCTGGTCAATAACGCGGGCGTTACCCGCGACGGGCTCGTGTTCCGCATGCAGTTGGAAGATTGGAACGCCGTCATCGATACCAACCTCACGAGCGCTTTTCTCTTGTGCCGTGCCGTGGCCAGGCATATGATAAAGAGGCGCGCGGGCAGCATCGTCAACGTATCGAGCGTCGTCGGAATCATGGGCAACGGCGGGCAGACCAATTACTCGGCCAGCAAGGCCGGGCTCATAGGCTTTACCAAGAGCCTGGCGCGCGAAGTCAGCAGCCGCGGCGTGCGCGTGAACGCCGTGGCGCCCGGCTTCGTCGATACGGCAATGACGGATAAAATACCCGAGGAAGCCAAGGATAAGCTCAAGGCGCAGATACCGCTCGGCCGCACGGCAAAGCCCGAGGAGATAGCCTCGGTTGTGCTATTCCTGGCCTCGGATATGGCTTCGTACGTTACGGGAGAGGTCGTCAAGATAGACGGCGGAATGGGGATGTAGATGGAAAAACGACGGGTGGCCGTGACGGGCCTTGGCATCGTGAGCCCCATAGGCAACGACGTGGCCAGCTTCTGGGAGAGCGTTCAGGCGGGCAAGAGCGGCATAGCTACGATTACCTGCGTCGATACCTCGGAATTGCCGGTGAAGATAGCCGGCGAGGTAAAGGATTTCGACCCTTCCAAGCGCATGGACGGCAAGGAAGCGCGCAAGATGGACCGCTTCAGCCAGTTCGCCATCTATGCTGCCCTCGAGGCCATGGAGGACGCCAAGCTCGACAAGGCCGATCTTGATCCATTTAAGACCGGCGTGTGCCTGGGTACCGGCCAGGGCGGCTCCACCAGCATAGAAGAAGCTTTCGTGCGCATGTGCGAGCGCGGGCCGGGGCGCATACCGCCCATGACCGTCGTGAAAAGCCTCGCCAATTTCGGGGCGGCCAATATCGCGCTCAACGTGGGCGCGCGCGGGCCTTGCCAGTGCATAGTCACCGCCTGCGCGGCCGGCACCGACGCCATAGGCACCGGCCTCCGCTGGATACGCGACGGCCACGCCGACGTGGTATTCGCCGGCGGTTCCGAGGCCTGCATAACCAAGCTGGGCATAGGCGCTTTCTCCATGATACAGGCCCTGTCCACCCGTAACGACGAACCCGAAAAAGCGTCGCGCCCCTTCGACAAGGGCCGCGACGGTTTCGTCATGGCCGAAGGAGCGGGCGTGCTCGTCCTTGAGGACTGGGATAGGGCCGTGGCGCGCGGCGCCGCTATTTACTGCGAGTTGGCCGGCTTCGGCACGACCTGCGACGCCCATCACCTGACCGCTCCCGACCCCGAGGGCCTCGGCGTGGCCCGCGCCATGACCCTGGCCATAGAGGACGCGGGCCTTAAGCCCGAGGATATCGACTATATTAGCGCGCACGGCACCTCTACGCCCATGAACGATCCCATCGAGACCAAGGCGATTAAGCATGCCTTCGGCGCGCACGCGTACAAGCTCAAGATATCGTCGATAAAATCCATGACGGGCCATTGCATAGGGGCGGCGGGCGCCATCGAGGCCGTAGCCTCCATACTGGCCATACGAGACCAGTACGTGCCTGCCACCATCAATCTGGACGAACCCGATCCCGACTGCGACCTCGATTACGTGCCGCACAAGGGCCTGCATACCCGCGTGCGCGCGGTGGTCAAGAATTCGATGGGCTTCGGCGGGCAAAACGCGGTCATCGTGTTCAAGCAAAGCTAGCCATGCCGGAAAGCACGCCCCGCGCGTCGTCAGGCAGCCCCAGGCCCTTCGGCGCGAGCCTTTCCCACGACGGGGTAAATTTCGCCGTCTTTTCGCGCAATGCCAGCTCCATGCGCCTCTGCCTGTACCGCGAGCCCGACGACGGCGTGGCTTACTTCGACCAGCGCTTGGACCCGGTACAGAACCGTACCGGCGATATCTGGCATATACACGTGGAAGGGCTCAAGGCGGGGGCGTTCTACGCCTGGCGCGCCGACGGCCCCTATATGCCCGAGCAGGGGCATCGCTTTAACCCGAATAAGATATTGCTCGACCCCTATGCCAAGGCCCTTACCGGCAATTTTATATGGGACGTGGACGCCGCCAAGGCCTACGACCCCGCCGATCCGCGCGGCGATCTTTCCTTCTCGCGCGCGGACGACGCGGCCCAGATGCCCAAGTGCATCGTTATCGACGACGAGGATTTCGACTGGCAGGGCGACAGGCCCCTGAACCTGCCGCTCAGGCACTGCGTCATATACGAGACCCATGTGCGCGGCTTAACCAAGCATCCGAGCGCCAAAGTCCAGCATCCGGGCAGCTACCTCGGCGTCATCGAGAAGATCCCCTACTTTAAGAAGCTCGGCATTACGAGCCTAGAGCTCCTGCCGGTACAGGAATTCGACGAGTTCGAGAACCAGCTCGTCAATCCGGCCACCGGCGCGCGCCTGGCCCAATATTGGGGTTACAGCACCCTGGCTTTCTTTGCCCCTAAAGGGCTCTACGCCTCGGGCGGGGCGCTGGGCCAGCAGGTAAGCGAGTTTAAGACCATGGTGCGCGAGCTCCACAAGGCGGGGATCGAGCTTATCCTCGACGTGGTGTTCAATCACTCGGGCGAAGGGGCGGAGCTCGGCCCGACCGTATCGTTCAGGGGCCTGGACAACGCGGTGTGGTACATGCTCGACGAGCGTCCCCGCTATTACAAGAATTATTCCGGCTGCGGCAATACCCTCAATTGCAATCATCCGGTGGTGCGCAATTTTATCCTGGACTGCCTCCACTACTGGGTCGTGGATATGCACGTGGACGGCTTCCGCTTCGACCTCGGCTCCATCCTGGGCCGCGACCAGAAGGGCCGGCTCCTTGAGAATCCGCCGGTTATCGAGCAGATAGCCGAGGATCCCATACTGCGCCAGACCAAGATCATCGCCGAGGCCTGGGACGCGGGCGGCGCGTATCAAGTGGGCGGCTTCCCCGGCGGGCGCTGGGCAGAGTGGAACGACCGCTTCCGCGACGATACGAGGCGTTTCTGGCGTGGTGACGAGCATTGCGTGTCGGCCCTGGCCACGCGCCTTACCGGCTCGAGCGACCTCTATTTGCGGGACGGGCGCAAGCCCTTCCATTCCATAAACTACATAACCAGCCATGACGGCTTTACGCTGCGCGACCTTATGAGCTACAACGGCAAGCATAACGACGCCAACGGCGAGCGTAACGAAGACGGCCATAACAGCAATTTCAGCTACAATTTCGGCTGCGAAGGCCCTTCTCCCGACCATGCGGTAGAGGAGTTGCGCCTTCGCATGGCTAAAAACATGATGGCCACCCTGCTCCTGGCCATAGGCACCCCCATGATGCTCGGCGGCGACGAATTCGGCCGCACCCAGGGCGGAAACAATAACGCCTATTGCCAGAATAACGAGATTAGCTGGTACGATTGGGCCTGGGCGGAGCGCAATGGCGCCTTTACCGAATTCGTGTCCAAGCTCGTGGCTTTCAGGCTCGCGCATCCAGCCTTCAGGCGGCCCGAATTCTTTACCGGCAAGGACGCCAACTTTAACGCCTTGCCGGACATAGCCTGGTACGCGCCGGACGGGAGCCTGCCCGACTGGGCGCGCCTGGACGGCGCCATAGCCGCCCGCTTGGACGGATCGCATGCGGATATTATCGCCGATCGCGACGATAACGATTTTTTCCTTATGATCAACGCCAGTACCCATGAGCAGGGCTTTACGCTGGCCAAGGCTCCGCCCAATCGCCATTGGTACAGGGTCATGGACACGGCCCTGGCCGGGCCGGGCGATTTCCTGCCTCATGGCGCCGGGGAGCCTATACTCAAGAATTATACGCTCCGGCCCCGCAGCATGGTCCTCCTATTCAGCCATGAAGCATAGCGCTAAGCTAATACTTGCTCGCCGCGTAAAATTTAGGTAATTTATCTATATGAGGATTACTAAGCGCGGCGGGGATGCCCATAATTACGAAGCCGGCCGAAGGGCTTTAGCGAACCATGACCCGGCCAAGGCCCTGCCCCTGCTCCGCGAAGCGCTCGCCGAAGCGCACCCCAAGGATCGCGAGCGCTTCCTTGAGCGCGTCTATTGGCTAGCCCTGACCCTCATCAAGCTGGGCAAGAACGGCCTCGCGATAAAGGCCTTGGCGAGCGCTCAGGCCATGGCGCCGCGCGGCCGCATACGAACGCTATATAAGAGGGTATCCAACGAGTACGGCATGCCGCGATCCTCCTGCGCGGAGCATGACGACTATAAGGCCTTCTTCGCTATTCAGGTGCGGCGATACCTCGCGGGCATGCCCGGCCGACGCTTCCGCGACCAGACGGAAATGGACGCGGTGCTCCAGATCATAGCGGATGCCTGGCTGCGCCTCGCCAAGGAGCGGGACATGAGCTCCTATTCCTGCACGGAGAAGCTGGATAGCTACAAGGCTTTTAGCCTGGAATTTCCCGTGCTTAGGGAAAACCAGGAGAGCTGCTGCAGGGTGCTCCCGGGAGATTTCAGGGGAGCGGCTTCCTATGCGTCCCAGGATCGCTGTCCCTGCGGCTCCGGGCTGCCCGTTCAGCGCTGTTGCGGGCGCGTGCAATTGCCTTTCGAGCGATAAACTGGGTTAAAACGACCCGTTTGAGTCGTCTTGCCGAAAGAGTGTGTCAAAAGAAAACAGTGACCTGCCAAAAACCTCTCTTTCGTTTCATAACAACACATAGTGGAAAATATATATAATTTAAACCGAGCCATTTATGATGATCAGCCTCGGTATCGACGCGGATGCACGCCGTTCCAGACCCTCGCTCTTGAGGAGACTTTTTATCGCGGCTCGTCTCCTGTGCGGGTAATTACAATTGGTATAAGGACATATCTATGTTCACGCTATGGATGGCCGCATAGGGCTTTAATTAATAAAATTAATATGCCTGCAGCGGCGCGTTTGGCATGATCCTTGCTTATATAAAGGTATAGCAGGAGGAAATGCATGAAAGCCAAAAGGACTACCGTTGCGAGAGGCGATGCGAGCCAGGACGCTAACATACTTTCTATATATCTCAAAGAAATAAACAAGGTTCCCCTCCTTACCCGCGAGGAAGAAGATCGCTATGCGCGAGCGGCTGCCAAGGGCGAAAAGTACGCGAAGGACATGCTGGTCAAGAGCAACCTTCGTTTCGTGGTAAACGTGGCTAAGCGCTACCAGAACCAGGGCATGCCCCTTTCCGACCTTATCAGCGAAGGCAATATCGGCCTTATGAACGCCATAGACCGCTATGACGTGGATAAGGGCTATCATTTTATAAGCTACGCCGTGTGGTGGATACGCCAGGCCATACTGAAGGCTATATGCGAAAAAAGCCGGATGATACGCCTTCCCCTTAACCGCGCCAACGAGCTTGTACAGATAGAGAAGGCCCGCAAGTACGTAAACAGCGGCCTCTCCGAAGACGGCGAGATACAAGAAATAGCCAAGATGCTGGAGATGGACGCCGCGCATGTGGCCGACCTCGTCAACGTATCCCGCGAGCTTGTATCCCTTGAGACCCCTGTGTTCGACGAGCGCGACTCGAGCGTGCTTGGCGACTTCATAGAGAACCAGAACTACACTACGCCAGACGAGCACGTGATCAGCCAGGGCCTGAAGGACGATATCAACGCCGTTCTTATGACCCTTACCGAGAAAGAGCGCGAAGTCGTGCAGTACCGCTTCGGCCTGAACGGCCGCCGCGCCATGAGCCTGAAAGAGATAGGCGACCGCTTCCACCTTACCAAGGAGCGCATACGCCAGATAGAGAAGAACGCCCTTAAGCGCCTTTCCGTGCCTGGCAAGGCCGACTCGCTCTTAGGCTACGTAGCCTAAACGGGTAATCGCGCCGCGAGGCGTTTTCTATAGAAAGGCCGTCCAGGGCTATTGCCCGGGACGGCCTTGTTATTTCCGGGGCTAAGCGGCCGCTTTACCCGGCGCTGGCTATGCGGGCCAGCGGTATGAGGCAGGCGGCGGGCGCGAGGCAGCTTGCCCGCGGC
>JBGSKZ010000203.1:0-5554 GCA_041741035.1 Treponematales bacterium | reverse complement strand
GGCCGGGGTTTTCGCTGCCGCGGCCATCCCTGGCCGCTCGTCCTCGCATGCGCTCGGCGCGAAAACCCTTCGATTCCGATCGTTGCCTCTATAACGACGAAAGACCCGGCCAAGGCCAGGTCTTTCGTCGTAAGGCGCCGATCGGAATCGAACCGATGCATGAAGGTTTTGCAGACCTCTCCCTTACCGCTTGGGTACGGCGCCATATTATGATAACGATATGAATATACAGAAAAGCCTTATGTTTGTAAAGTACTAAGCATTAAAGATTTATGCGCTTACCCGCAGCTTGCGCCAGCGCTTAAGGGAACGCTTGCCAAGGCAGATTCTCAAGCGGGCGGGCGCTATTTGACGCGGCGCGAACCACTTAGGCCTAAGCTTGGGGGAACTTATTACCATCCAGCCGAGCGCAGTGAGGTAAAAAAACGGCGCCTTTCGGCGCCGCTTTTCGTCTTTGTTGCCTTCCTGACCTTAATGCGCGGCCTTAGGAGCGGCAGGCGCTGGAGCCAGCTTCGACTGGCGTTTGGCCATGAAACCGTCCCAGAAGTTCACGAAGCCGCAGGCTATAAACACCGTGGAATAGGTGCCTACGGTCATGCCGACGATGAGAGCGAGGGCGAAATCCTTGATCGTCCCGCTCGTGAAGAAATACAGCGCGAACACGGCGAGCAGCGTTGTCGCCGTGGTAATCACGGTGCGGGCCAGGGTTTCGCTTATGGACTTGTCCAAGACCGTGCTCATCTTGTCCGTCGGGTTGAGCTTATGGTCTTCGCGTACGCGGTCAAAGATAACGATGGTATCGTTGATCGAATAGCCGAGTATGGTCAGTATGGCCGCGATGGATGAGGTGTTGAACTCCATGCCCGTCCATACTATGAAGCCCATGACGATTAGGGCGTCATGCATAATGGCTAGCACGGCGCCGGCGGCGAACTTGAACTTGAAGCGTATGCTCGCGTAGATCATGATGACGCCCAGCGTGAACACGATCAGCTTCCAGGCATTGTCGGCAAGGTCCTGGGAGAAGCGGGCGCCCACGTAGTCGGTCTTCATGACGACGGCGCTATCCGCGCCGAACGCGGACTCGAGGGCTTTGTCGATAAGCAGGGGCACCTGGCTGCTAAAAGCCCGGTCCGTGCCGTCGTCGCGCACGCGCACCACGTACTGCATGGAGTCACGCCCGCCTACGTTCTGCACCGACGCGCTACCCACGGACGCCACGGCCTCGCGCACGGCCTCAATGCTGCCGAAGCTTTCCTCGGGCGAGCGCGCGGAGCGGTGGATAAGCGTGGGCGTTTCCGAGAGGATAAAGTCGCCCTGGTAGGTGGGGACGAGGTAGGAGGCGGAAAGCCCCGCGCCGTCGCGCACGCTCAACTCTATGCCCTCGCCCTTCATGGCGGCGGCCAGGTCATTGACGGTTCCTACGGTGCGGAGGTCCCAGCTTACGGTCCTGCTTGTGGCGTCCGCCCCGGTAAATACGACGGTGGCCATGTTATCGCTGATGCTGAGCTTAGGCGTGCCCGTGCCCTGGTAGCTTAGCGTGGCCGCCGGGTAGGCAAGCTGCACGTACTGATTGATACCGGCCTGGAAATCCACGCCCAGGTTGAAGCCGCGCACGACGAGCCCTACGGCGCCGAAGAGCACCAGGGCTATGGACAGCACGGCCGCTGCGGGGAAGGCTTTATGGAACCTTATCAAGCGCTTCATTTTACCCTCCAGCTGATAGAAAGCGTGTTCTTCTTAAAGGTGTCGGTGGTAAAGTCGAATATGAGCCTGGACAGGAACAGCGAGGTGAACAGGGACGACATATTGCCTATGGCCAAGCTTATGGCGAAGCCCTGTATGGCGCCTGAGCCGAGCTGGGCCAGGAAAAGGGCCGCTATGATCGTCGTGACGTTGGAGTCCATGATGGCCCAGAAAGCCTTGGAGAAACCGGCGTCTATAGAAGCCTTGCGCCCCTTGCCCTCGCGGAGCTCTTCCTTAATGCGCTCGAAGATGATCACGTTGGCGTCCACCGACATACCTAAGGTAAGCACGAAGCCGGCTATGGCCGGTAGCGTAAGGGTAAGGTTGAAGGCAGAAAGTATTGAGAGCATCAGGAGGAGGTTCAAGACCTGCGCCAAGGAGGCGTTAATGCCCGCGCCCTTGTAATAGATCAGCATGAACGCGAATACCGCGATAAGCGCTATGGCTACGGCCCTGGTACCCTGGCGTATGGAATCCTCGCCGAGCGAGGCGCCTATGGCCTGCTGGGACTCTACCACGAGCTCTACCGGCAAGGCGGCGGACCGCAGTATGAGGGCCAGGTTATTAGCCTCTTCAAGGCTGAAGCCGGTTATGCGGACGTTAGCCTGTATGGGCCCGGATATGCGGGCGCCGGTGCGCACGCGGTCGTCGAGCACCACCGCCATGGTCTTGTTCACGTTGGCGCTGGTAAGCTGGTAGAAAATCTCGCCGCCCGCCGCGTCAAGGGCAAAAAGCACCTCGGGCTGGCCGGTTATGGCGTCTGAGCTTACCGTGGCGCTCTCGATGTAATTGCCGTCGAGGCCGGGCGTTTCGGTAATGACCATATACGATCCCGTCCACTCGTCGAGGCCGTAGGCATCCTTGCGGTAGAACCTGCGGGCTACGTAGCCGGCGGGCAATATCGTGGGATCGGCCACGCGGTACTGGTCGTCTATGCCGGTGGGATTGGTGGACAGGTACTGCATGAGCCGCGAGGTGGCTTCCTCGTCGACTATATGGAAGGCGAGCCTGCCCCTGCCCATGATTATGCTGTTTATGCGCTCGGGATCCGCCGCGCCGGGTATCTCGACATAGATGCGCTCTTCGCCCTGGCGGCGAATAACGGGCTCGGTAAGGCCGAACTTATCGATGCGGCCATTGAGCACCTCTACGGCGCGGACTACGGCTTCGTCCTTCTCGGCGGGGGAGAGGGTTCTGCCGGCGCGCTCTTCGAGCGCCTCGAGGTCAGCCCTGATCACGATGGACATACCGCCCGACAGGTCCAAGCCAAGCTGCACCGCGTTGCCGTGGAGCTGCTTGAGCTTGAGTATGCTCTGGCGGTACACATCCTCGATCTCAAGGAGGGCATCGGCCCGGTTGTCGAACGCGGCGAGAACGGCCTTGGCGCTCCACGCCTGGGGAGCCTCCATGCGCAATTCTTTGTAGGCGTCCTTGGCCCTGGCCACGAGTCCGTCGAAATTGCTCGGCAAGGCTGATTCATCGCCCGCCTTGACCCTGGACTCCAGGTCCACAAGGTCGATCCTGGCCGTACGCCACGAATAGTCGCGGATTGCTTCGCGGGAGCCTAATGCGAGGGTTTGCTCTTCCTGGGGCGTCAGATAATACCACTGAATCGATGGGAAGAGGAAAGCGAACGCAACGGCCAAAACCGCGAGCACGATGAGGAATCGCTTGGTTTTATTCATGCTCTGACTCCGGTGCTGTCGAGATGGGGGGTAGGGTCGCGCCGCGGCCAGGCATTTTTCCTAAGCCGCGGCGCAGCGCTTACTTAGACGCTTCTTGCTTGCTGTCAGCGACAGCGGACTCCGCGGAGTCTCCCTGGGCGTCGACGGAAGCGAGGGCGGATTTGGAAAACTCTATGCGGGAAGAGTCATCGACCTTGATCACGACGGTCTTATCCTTTACGGAGTGGACGGTGCCGTGGATACCGCCGATAGTGACGACCCTGTCGCCCTTCTTGACGGCGCCGATCATCTTCTGCATGGCCTTCTGCTTCTTGTTCTGGGGCCTGATGATCATGAAGTAGAAAATGAGGAAGACCGCGCCGAACATGACGACGGTCGAGAGCATTGAACCGGTGGCGCTGGCGGCTCCGGCGTCCTGGATGAGGTTCAAGCCGGAAAATAAACTGTTCATAGTAGATGTCCTTTAATGGAAGGATTGCGGCACAAGGTAGCACAGATGCCCTTGACCGTCAAGTTTCGCGCAAGCCGGCAAAAAAACGGAGGCGCGGATACAAGGATCCGCGCCTCCCGAGCCCTCGCCTCGCGTATGTTTAGCGCACGACCCTGGTGCCGGCTTTGCCGTCCACGGCTTCCTGAGCCTTCTCGAGGCTCGTGATAACGACGAGCTTGCCGCCGAGTTTGATGAAATCCACGGCCGCCTCTATCTTGGGCCCCATGGAACCCTTGGGGAACTGGCCTTCGGCCATATAGCGCTCGGCCTCGGCCACGGTCATGGAGTCCAGCACCTTCATATCGGGTTTCTTGAAGTTTATGGCCACCTTGTCCACGCCGGTCAGTATGAGCAGCTCGTCCGCGCTTATCTGGCTGGCGAGCAGGGCGCTCGCGCGATCCTTGTCTATGACGGCGTCCACGCCCTCGAGCGTGCCGTCGGCATTGCGGCATACGGGCACGCCGCCGCCGCCTACAGCTATCACGACCTTGTTATTCTTGAGCAGCTCATGGATAGTCTCTTTCTCGACCACGTCCGTGGGAATAGGGCTGGCCACTACCCTGCGATAACCGCGGCCCGGGTCTTCCTTCATCACCCAGCCCTTTGCCCTGCAAGCCTCAAGATCGGCTTCCTTGAAGAAGGGGCCAACGTATTTGCTGGGGTTCTGCATGGAGGGATCATTCTTGTCCACGACGACCTGGGTAACGACGGTTACCACGTCCTTCTTTATGCCCGCTTTGACCAGGGCGTTCATCAGCGACTGCTGTATCATGTAGCCTATGGAGCCCTGGGTGTCCGCGACGATAACGTTAAGCGTGGAGGGGGGCACCTGGCTGGATCCGGCCTCGTTGCGTATGAGATGGACGCCGGCCTGGGGGCCGTTGCCGTGGCTGAGCACGACATGGTGGCCTTCTTTGATGAGGCCGACGATGGCGGCCATGCTCTTGCGGGTGTTCTCGAACTGCTCCTCGATAGTGCCCTTGGTGCCTTCCTCGATAAGGGCGTTGCCTCCGAGGGCCACGACGATAGTCTTCCTGCTCATATGGTACCTTCCTTGTATGCGCGCTTTCGCTGTCCTTGGCGCCGGCTTCCGGGCCTTGCGGGCGGCCATATTCCCGACGCGAAGGAACTACGATTATACTATGCGGCGAAGGCCCCGGACAATGAACTTTGCGCATATTGCATGAAGGTCGCATACGGACTGCATAAGGATTAGCTACGGTGACGGGCGCGGGTTTTTAGGGTACAGTAGAGCCATGAGAATCGTACGAGCCCGAAGCCTGGGCTTCTGTTCCGGCGTGCGCCGTGCCGTGAAGCTGGCGCTCGAAGCGGCGGCCGAAGCGGCAGCCGAAGGCCCGCCCGTGTACCTGCTCGGGGAGCTGGTGCACAATGGCCGGGTAAGCCAAAGGCTCAAGGCCCTGGGAGCTGAGCTACTCGAAGAAGGAGCCATAGAAGGCATAGCGAAAGGTTCCCTGGTGGTCATTCGCTCCCATGGGGCGGCTCCGGATCTCATCGCCCGCCTGGAGCGCGCGGGGGCTCGCATCGTGGACGCCACCTGCCCCAAGGTGCGCGCTAATCAGAAAGCCGCCGCCTCCTACGCCGCGCAGGGATACACGGTCGTCGTGGCGGGCGA
>JBGSKZ010000202.1:0-3612 GCA_041741035.1 Treponematales bacterium | reverse complement strand
GGAGACGCCGCCGTGAGCGCCGGGCGCTGGTTCGACGCGGTCAAGAGCTACGTCGAGGCGGCCGTGGCCGCTTCCGGCTCCGACATAGATAACGCGGACGTGAAGATGGAGCGCACCATAAACAAAGCCCGCGGCGTCCTGGCCAAGCTGCGCTTCGTGCGCGTCGATAGCCCTACGGCCGCCGCCTTAGGCAAGGCCTTCCCGAAGCCCTTCCAGGCCCGACTCGTGTACGGCGAAGGCGACGCCGCCCCCGGCATACCGGGCGCCGAAGTAGCCATGGTATACCAGACCCGTAATGTGGCGGGGCGCATACTTACCCGAACCGAACGCGGCCTTACCGACTCCCGCGGCGTGGTGACCTTCTCTCCGCCTCCGCCTGATTTCGTGGGCAAGGCGAGCTTCAGCTATAGGCTCAACTTCGATTCCCTGCGGGACCTTATGGATCGCATACCGCTTAAATACGACGCTTACGTGCAGGCCCTCGCCGACGACATGGGGCGGCGCATACTCAGCTTCGACTACACCATAACCAGCGCGGCCAAGGATATAGCCACCGGCGTCGTGGTTATAGATCTGCTGGACGACGGCAAGCAGGCCGGTACGGTGATAGCCCAGGGTGGGCTGTTCGAGACTCTGGCCAAGGAGAAGTTTAAGGCGGGCCTAGCCCCTATCGACCCCGCCGTGCTCATGTCCGGCGACGACGCGCGCATCCTGGCCCTGGCCAAGCGCGATTACGGCTCGGCCCTTGGCCGGATTATCTACGGCAGCGCGAAAATAGAAAGCGCCGTCAAGGACGGCTCCATGTGGCAGGCGAGCGCGCGCATGAGCGTCAAATGCGTGGAACTTGCCACGGGAATAATCCTGTATGCCACCGAGAAGACCGCTATCGCCGTGGCGTCGGACGAGGCGGGCGCGAGGCGCGCCGCCCTGCAGCAGGTAGCCAAGGAAAACATAGCCAAGGATCTCATGGTTAACCTGCCTTAATTGGCCCTGAAGCGCAAGAAAGCCGGCTAAGGATAAGATATCCTATAGCCGGCTTTTTTTGCGTTTACGGGCTCAATGCATGATACTCCTCTTTAAGGAATAATTAGTTCCCCGAAACTTGTTGCTCGGGGCGAAATGCCGCTTCCCCTAGTGTAAGCCGCTTGGCTATACCGCTAGGGCTAGCGTCCTCGGAAGCACAGACACAAGCTTCGGGGAACTAATAAAGGCATAAAGCTTGAGGGAGCGCAGGTGGGTCATTTATTCGGATGGCTTGGCTCTGTATTTCGGTTTTCTCGAGATACCCGTGTTCTTCACGGCGATGCGTCGTTAAAAAGCAAGCAGATGAAGCATAATGACCGCAATTCCCTCCTCGCGGGAGGAGTTATGCTGTCAGCCGGCTTTGCGCTCTTAATTAACAATCTGGTACTTAGCGCTGTTCCCGGCCGTTTGGATATGATCGGCGCGTATAGCTACTACAGGGCTCTCTATATCGCCATGGTGGCGTTGGGAGCTTTCTTGCTCATTTCGGAGCTTGCCCTATCCGGCATGGCACGAATACTGCGCTTAGCGCTGCGCGGTTTTGCGTACGGCGGAATATTGGTAGTCATACTGCTCATTACCGGAATGGATTATCGATTATACAGGGATTTCGCGCCGTTCCTGCTTGCGCAGCTATTCATAGCCATGGCATTAAGCCTGCCGCTCTGGATCTATCCGCTTATCAACAGTATCCATCTCGGGGCAAGCCTATACCTGCTTTACGACATCGGCGGAGAGGCTTTTCTGTACGATAGGGTGTGGCTGCTGCCCGCGGTTTATGCTCTTCTGGCGATTGCCATAGGCCTAAGCACCGAAGCCGTCCGCCGTCGCGCCTGGCTCGCGGAAGTGGAATTGGCTCTTTTGAATGAGGAGTTGCGCGCTTCGTCCTTTCTTGATCCGCTTACCGGATTGTATAATCGCCGCTATTTATCGGAGATATTCGCTTCGGTATCGGCCCTTGCCCGGAGGGGCGCGGGAGAGCTTTGCGTAATCATGATGGATGCCGATCATTTCAAGGATCTTAATGACAGCTATGGCCATGTAGCCGGCGATAGGGCTTTGGTCGCCATAGCAGGTATAATTCGAAGTAGCATACGGGCCTCGGATATAGCGGCCCGTTTCGGCGGCGAGGAGTTTCTCGTGCTATTGCCGAATACCGCCCTGTCCGGGGCGGAGCAAGTAGGCGAGAGGATACTGTCTACCCTGCGCTCTAGCGCAATAGAGGGTATAGGCAAGGCCATAAGCGCCAGCGCGGGGCTCGCGCTTATGGCCGATGACGACACTGAACTGAGCCTATTTGAACGGGCCGATAAGGCCTTGTATCAGGCTAAACGCGGCGGCCGGGACAGGCTGTGCGTGAGCGTTTCCTGAAACCGCTTCGCCAGCCATGCACCGCCTTCCTAATTATTGGTCAATCCCAGAGCCAGGTCGACAGGTAGCGCTCTCCCGTATCGCAGATTACCGTCACGATGGTCTTGCCTCGGTATTCCGGGCGTTTGGCCAATTCCAAGGCTGCCCATACATTGGCTCCCGCGGATATGCCGCACAGTATGGCGTTGTCCCGCGCCAGGGCCTTGGCCGTGGCGCCGGCATCCTCGTGCCTGGCCTGTATGATCTCATCGATTAAAGAGCGATCGAGTACCTCGGGTACGAAGCCCGCGCCTATGCCCTGTATCTTGTGCGGGCCGGGCTGGCCGCCGGATAGCACCGGAGAGTCTACCGGCTCGACCGCGACTATCCTGATGGAAGGATTCTTCTTTTTCAGCGCCGACCCGACGCCCGTCAGAGTGCCTCCCGTACCCACGCCCGCCACGAAGGCATCTATTGCCCCCTCGGTGTCGGCCCAGAGCTCTTCCGCGGTGGTACGGCTATGGATGGCGGGATTAGCCTTATTGGCGAATTGCATGGGCATGAAGCCGCCGGGCGTGGCCGCCAGGATTTCTTCCGCCTTGGCTATGGAGCCCTTCATGCCCTTCGCTCCCTCGGTGAGCACGAGCTCGGCGCCATACGCGAGCAGTATCTTTCGGCGCTCCACGCTCATGGTTTCCGGCATGGCCAGTATTACCCGGTAGCCGCGGGCCGCGGCTACGGCGGCCAGGGCTATGCCGGTATTCCCGCTGGTGGGCTCGATTATAGTGGAACCGGGCTTAAGCAGGCCCTTGGCCTCAGCGTCCTCTATCATGGCCAGGCCTATACGGTCCTTGACGCTGGAGAAGGGGTTCAAGGATTCCATCTTGAGCAGCACCGTGGCGCCGGTATCGTTGCCGCGGCCCAGCCGCACGAGCGGCGTCCTGCCTATAAGCTTGGTAATATCATCGTAAATCATGGCTCTTTCCTTTCGCCGCGCTTGCGGCTTATCATATGGCATAGTCGAGGCCGGTTCCTCTGTCCGCCAATTCCTGGAGCGTATGCTGGGAAAGGTAGTCGCGCATGGCGAGTTCCAGCCCCTTCCAAAGAAGGCCCGTGGGACAGGCGGCTTCGCGTTCGCAGGAAGCGTCGCCCGCGCTACAGTCTATGAGGGCAAGCCCCCCTTCAAGGGCTTCCACCGCCTCCAGCGCGCTTATGGCGCGCGCGTCGCGGGCCAGGCTT
>JBGSKZ010000201.1:0-17257 GCA_041741035.1 Treponematales bacterium | reverse complement strand
GCCGACTGGCTGGCCGAGCGCATAGAGGTGGACCAGGCCCGCGGCTCGGGCCACGCCATGCCCGCCGCCATGCGCAGCGACAAGGTTCGGCTGCGCACACGGGTGCCCGCAGGCGGCATGGACTATAAGGGCTTCAACATAGCCTGCCATGAGCTCGGCCATAACGTGGAGCAGGTATTCAGCCTGCACGGCATAGACGAGTACTTCCTCGCAGGCGTGCCCAATACCGCCTTCACCGAGGCCTTCGCCTTCGTGTTCCAGGCGCGCGACCTCCTCATGCTCGGGCGAGAGGGCGCCGCCGAGGCGCCGGAAGCGCTGACGGATTATTGGGCCACCTGCGAGATAGCCGGCGTGGCCCTCGTCGACATGGAACTATGGCGCTGGATGTACGAGCACCCCGGCTGTTCCTCGGCCGAGCTACGCCAGGCGGCCATGGAAATAGCCAAGGCCGTATGGAACCGCTACTTCGCCGCCGCCTTCGGCTTCAAAGACGCGCTGGTACTGGGCGTATACTCGCATATGGTGGACTCCGCCATGTACCTGCCCGACTATCCCCTTGGCCACATCATATCCTTCCAGATAGAGGCGGCGCTGCAGGGCAAGAGCGTGGGCTCGCAGATGGGCCGCATGTGCAGGCTCGGCCGCCTCTGCCCCGGCCAGTGGATGCGCGAGGCCGTAGGCGAAGACCTTTCCGCGGAACCCCTGATCAAGGCTGCCTTGAAGGAGCTCGAGCGGGGCTAGCCGCGTTAAGCCTTTCCGCCCTTCGCGATGCGGATCTTACTTGGTCTCGCCCGCCTTCTTGCCCCGCGTGTCGATCTTGAAGGGCAGGTAGAGCGGGCAAGTGCCGATAAGGCTGGTGGCCACGAACACCGCGGCGAAGAGGCCGAGTACTATCGCGGCGACGCCGCTGAGCTGGCCGGTGAAAATGAACACCGCTACCACGATGGCCAGCGCCAGGCGAATAAGCTTGTCTATAAGACCCATGTTTTTCTGCATTGTATGCTCCTTGTCCATAAATATAGTAAAAATCTAATAAAAGGGCGAATTTCTTTATTAAGCCGCAGTTAGTTCCCCGAAGCTTCGAGGAAATGCCAGAGCCCGGGTTTGCGTGCATATTCATGCGACTTTCAGCATAAACGGCCTTCTGGGCCTTCCGACACTACTCCCGGCTTAGGCGGCTCGGTATATTGGTCTAGAGCGAGTAGCGATTCACCGGGCGCCTTGGCTCCGGATCCCGAAAACTCCCCGCCGTAGGCGGGCGCTTCGCCCTTACGGGGCGCCGCAACGATCTTTAACGCTACCATACCCCGAGCTCTTCCGCCCTACAGCGCCTTGGCGCCACGGGAAGGAGCCGATGGGCCGCGCCTGAAAGAGCGCGACCTCCCGTTATTTTGGAAAGGAGTATGGATCATGTACGATTCTCTACCGTTTGGCATGGAACCCGTGCCTACCCTGCCGCTCAATGAAGCCATAAAAAGCTTCCTGCCCGGGTCCCCTGAGCGCGCCGCGCTCGAGGCGGAGGTGGCGGCCATGCGTGCCGCCCCGCTCGATATACCGCTTGTTATAGGCGGCAAGGAAGTACGCACGGGCAGGACCAAGGAAATCCGCGCACCCTTCGACCGCTCCCTGGTGCTGGGCCGCTATCACGAGGCGGGTGCCGCAGAGGCCGAATTGGCGGCGGACGCCGCCAAAGCCGCGGCCCGAGCCTGGGCCGACATGCCCTTCCGCGGCAGGGCCGCCGTGTTCCGCAAGGCGGCCGCCCTGATAAGCGCCGGCTGGTGGAAGAAACTGTCCGCGGCCACCATGCTGGGCCAATCCAAGAACGCGCACCAGGCCGAGATAGACGCCGTGTGCGAGACCGCCGATTTCTTCCGCATAAACCCGGCCTTGGCCGAGCGCATATACGCCGAACAGCCCCGCTCCGACTCTATGGAGTCAAATATCATCGATTACAGGCCCCTCGAAGGTTTCGTATACGCGGTGAGCCCCTTCAACTTCACGGCCATAGCGGCCAACCTGGCCGCGGCGCCGGCCCTTATGGGCAACGTGGTGCTGTGGAAGCCGGCGGGCAGCGCCGTGCTGTCCAACTGGTACCTGATGAAGCTCTACGAGGAGGCCGGCCTGCCTCCCGGCGTCATCAACTTCATACCCGGCAATTCCCGCGCCATCACGGGCGCCCTGCTCGCGCGGCCGGACTTCGCCGGCCTGCACTTTACCGGCTCCACGGCCGTGTTCAACTCCCTGTGGAAAGGCGCCGCCGAGAATCTGTCCATATATAAGTCCTATCCCCGCATCGTGGGAGAGACCGGCGGCAAGGATTTCGTGTTCGTCCTGCCCGACGCCGACCTGGACGCCGCCGTGGCCGGCACCATACGCGGCGCTTTCGAGTACCAGGGGCAAAAATGCTCGGCAGCAAGCAGGGTCTATCTGCCCCGCTCGCGGGCCGGCGAGGCGCTCGACAAGCTCGCCGCGCAGGCTAAGGCCCTTAAGACCGGCTCGCCTCTGGACTACGGCAATTTCGTCAACGCGGTCATAGACGAGGCGGCCTTCGATACCATTAGCGGGTACATAGACCGGGCAAAGGCCGAGCCCGGCAGCAGCGTGCTCGCCGGGGGCTCGTATGACAAGACTAAGGGCTTCTTCATAGAGCCCACGGTCATTCTGTGCCAGAACCCCCTGGCCGAATCCATGGTGCAGGAAATATTCGGCCCCGTGCTGAGCGTCTACGTATACGACGACGCCGACATGGACGCGGCCTACGGGCTGGTGGACGGCAGCTCTCCCTACGCCCTTACCGGCGCGGTATTCGGCCGCGATAGGGACGGGCTGCGCAGGGCCGTGGGAGCCCTGCGCAACGCGGCGGGCAATTTCTACATAAACGACAAGCCCACGGGAGCGGTCGTGGGCAGGCAGCCCTTCGGCGGCTCACGCGCCTCGGGCACCAACGATAAGGCCGGCTCCATGCTCAACCTCCTGCGCTGGGTAAGCCCGCGCACCATCAAGGAGAACTACGCTCCGCCTAAAGACTGGCGCTATCCGTACATGGCTTAGGGCTTTATTAGTTCCCCGAAGCTTATTGCTAACGCGAGCAAGGTATAAGTAGCGCGCGTACTGGCTCCATGGAGCTACCCCCATGGAGCCATTGCTCTACCCAAACCCGCGCCTGCGCCCGCAAACTGCCGCCCTGTCCGGAAAAATCCAAAAACTGCGCAGTACGGTGTATTGTCCAGAATCCCGACTGGCTTCAGACTGGAGCCTTGAGCCTGGAAGCATCCGAGCGGGCAACGGGGGTAAGGCTGTGGAAAAACTGGATATGAAAGCGCTCGGGGGTATAGCCGACGGGGTTTTTGACAACACCGGGCTTTTCAGGAGCGCCATGGAAAGGCTGGGGGCGGCGGCCGGGGGGCGCCTGGAGCTCGGCCCGGGAGTATGGGCCACCGGCCCGATTGAGCTGCTCTCCGGATGCACCCTCTTCCTTGCGGAAGGGGCGGTACTATCGTTCATTCCCGAGCCGGCCCGCTACCGGCCCGTTTTATCCAGATGGGAAGGTATCGAGTGCTACGCCATGCATCCTTGCATATTCAGTTCCGGACAGCGGGATGTGGCGATAGAAGGGCCTGGCTGCGTCGACGGAAACGGTTCGGCCTGGTGGTCTCTATTCAGGGCTAAGCAGGCTGCCGGGCAAACCGGGCCGGAAAGCGAAACGGAAAAGGCTTTAGCCCTGCTGAACCTGGGTTATGACGGGCAACCGGGCGGCGGCGGGGGTAGGGCGACTCAGTTCCTGAGGCCGCCGGCCATCCAATTCTTCAAGTGCCGCAACGTAAGAATCCGGGATATAAGCGTCATCAACTCGCCGTTCTGGAGCATACACCCGGTCTATTGCGAAAACCTTGAAATATCGGGCGTCACGGTCACTAATCCTCCTGATGCCCCCAATACCGATGGCATCGATATAGACTCGTGCGCGGGCGTCCTGATAAAAGACTGCGCTATAAGCGTAGGCGATGACGGGATAGCCCTGAAATCCGGCTCCGGGGCCGACGGGCTTAGGGTAAACCGGCCCACCCGCGACGTGACCGTACGGAACTGTAGCGTCGGGGCCGGGCATGGCGGGATCGTAATAGGCAGCGAAACCGCCGGGGGCATACAGCAGGTTCTTACGGAGGACTGCCGGTTCATCGGTACCGACCGGGGCATACGGATCAAGTCGCGGCGGGGCCGGGGCGGCGATATCGCGGACCTTGTGTTCCGCAATCTCGTCATGGAAGGCAACCTGTGCCCGCTGACTATCAATATGTACTATCGCTGCGGCGCATCAGGCGATGACAGGCGGCTGTTTTCCCTGGATCCTGAACCTCAGGGACCAGGCACGCCGAGGATACGGAACATACGCATATCCGGTATCCGCGCCAGCGGCTGCCGGGCGTCGGCGGGATTCATAGCGGGCTTGCCGGAATCGCCGGTTGAGAATCTGACTATCGAGGATTCCGTGTTCAGCACCAGCGAAGACGGAGAGGTAAGCGCCGACGAGTCGGAAATGTACCTTGGCCTTCCTCCCGTAGGGGTGAAAAGCTTCAGGATCCTGAATGCCGAAGGAATCCGTTTCTCCGACGTCCAGGTTATCGGTCCGCTTGAGCCCTTCATCTACCATTAATGGCGCCCGCTCTTCCGCCCGCGCCGCTTTTCTTTAGCGCGCCGTTTCCGCCGCCATAAGCGATCCTTGCTTGGCCGCCTTAAGCGATCCTTGCTTGCCAGATCGTCTCAGCGGTCATACTATGCTTTAGATGTCGATGAAAAAGCGCCCGGACAAGCGGATCGGACTGATCCTCGCCTCCATACATACCGGTTCCTCCCTGAATCTCTGGACCGCCCTCGCCGCCGAGGCGGCGCGGGAGGGGGTCTCGTTTTTTATCTTTCCCGGCGGGCGCTTGGATTCGTTGCCTGACTCGGAATACTTAAGGAACAGCATCTACCGCCTCGCCAACGCGGAGAACCTGGACAGCCTCATCAGCTGGGGTTCCAGCATAGGCGGCGCCGTGGACTTGGCGGAACTTGAAAAGTTTCACCGCGCCCTCGATCCTTTGCCCTATGTGACTATAGCCCACAAGATGGACGGGCACCCCTCGGTGAAATTCGATGCGTATGCGGGCATGAAAACCCTGATGCGCCATTTTCTGGAGGTCCATGGGGCTAGGAAAATAGCCTTCTTGCGGGGGCCTTCAAGCCATCTTTCCGCTGATGACCGCTTTAGGGCTTACCGCGATGCCTTGTCTGAAGCCGGGATTGAAGGATCAAGCGAGCTGGTTTCCGATCCCTTCCCCTGGACCGATGGAGAAGCCGCGGCGATCCAGCTCTGCGAATCGCGAAGCCTTGTGCCGGGCCGGGATTTCGATACTCTGGTCGGGGCCAGCGATATGATGGTCCTTGCCGCGGTCCAGTATCTGGAAAGCCGCGGATACTCCATACCCGGAGATTTCCGCTGCGGCGGCTTCAACGACTCCGCCGAGAGCAGGATACTCTCAAGCCCCCTTTCCACCGTGCACATGCCCTACGCCGAGCTTGGGCTTTCGGCGTTTCGCCTGGTCCGCTCGTTGGGCGGGCAGGATGGGCAAGGGACGGATCGGGATCTTGTCCTGTCCACCGATCTGGTTATACGCGAGTCCTGCGGCTGCGGAAAGGGATACGGACCGCTCGCCGCCGAGGCCCAGGGCCTGCACGGCGAGGCGGCGCAGCGCAAGGACGATCTGGTCCGGCGCTTGTCCAGGCTGTTCCGGCTCGACGAAACCGGGGAGAACGCCTACCTCCATCCGCTATTCTCCAATCTTGACGAGGCTAAGACCCCTAGCTTCTTGAGCCTTTTCGAAAAAGTGCTCTTCCGTTACTTTAATGCCGACCAGGATCCGCGGCTGCTGTTCCAGGCTATAGCTATGCTGAAGGAAGCGCGCTGTTATGATCCTGATATTATCAATCCGCTCATGATCCCCATGCTCCAGATGATATCGCGGGTACAGGCCCGCACGACGGCACTTGAGAAGTATACGACCGCCAAACGCTACCTGATTCTCAACTCCCTCAAATGCGACCTACTCTGCACTAGAGACCGGCGGTCACTTATACAGATACTGTGCAGGCATCTTCCCGCCATCGGCATCCATAGCGCCGCGCTGGTCATCTATGAAGATGACGAGTATTCGCGCTTTCTCGGCGGCTTTCTGCATTCCTCCGAGTTGCCTGAGGATAGCGAACCTTTTCCATCCCGGCATTTACTGCCCGCGACTCTCCTGAGCGGATTCCGTAACGACGTATTCCTTATCCAACCCCTGTTCATGGAAAACCAGTCCCTCGGCTACCTGGTATGCAATGTGCCTTTCCACATAGGCGCGGTATTCGAAGAGCTTAGGTCATCCCTCAGCAGCGCCATAAGGGGGATATTCCTCTTCGAGGAAACCTTGGCCGCCCAGAAAAGGGCGGAGGAAGCGGAACGCGCCCAGGCGGAATTTTTCGCCAACGTGGGAAATGAGCTGAGCGATCCTCTGGAAGAGCTCTCCGGCCAGCTGGCTAAGCTGGAGGCCTATGTATCCGCGAGCCCGGTGAAGCCGCCGGAACTGGCCGGCATGGTGGAAAGCCTTAAGGGGAAACTATCCGGGCAGATAGAGCGTACCGGCCAGCTTCTCGACCTTACCCTTTCCCGTACCAACGAGTTGCCCTTCAGCAGGCGCCTGTTCCGGCCATGGCAATTGTTCCATGACGAGGAGCCGGCCGGGTCGGGCGAGCTGCCCCTGCTTTTCGGGGATCCCGCACGGTTCCGCCAGGCCTTGCGCCTGCTGCGCTCCTATTTCCCCGACCGGCTGGAATCCGGCTGCCTTCCGGGGGGATTTTTGATAAGCCTGTACGCGTCGAAGCCCCTTCCCGGCCAGTCGTGGGCCACGAACGAGTTGATGCTGGCCGAGAAGCTTATACTGCTGCAATACGGCGAGCTGGCCAAGGGGGATGAATGTTGCCGCATCGTGCTACCCTGGCCTAACCTCGCGGGCTTGCCGCCGCTGAAGAGCCTAGAAGCGCAGGGCATTCTGGAATTATCCGACAAGCTGCCTTTGCAGGGCTTCGGCTTACCCTTGCGCCATCCGTCCCGGGATCAAGACCCGTCTCTCCTGGAGGACGATGGATACGGTCTGATCCTGGCCTGGAATCCCGACGACGCTCCCCTGGAGCAATGGCTAGCGGTATATGCCCTGCGCCACCACCCCAGGCTGTTCAGGGCCCCATTCCTCTGTTATGGCTCCTCCATCCAAGGCGAGAGCCTGATCAAGGGCATCGAAGCCAGGGTGAAGGCGAAGAATCAGGGCGCGGTGCTCATAGTCTCCGCCGGCACCGTATCGTATGAACCCTGGGCCGGCGAGGATCATACGCTCAGGATACGTTCCATGGAAGAGTTCGGCGCCGCCCTCCAGGAGATGGCCCCCTCCATCGTCGTATTCGAGAGCCTGGATATAGAGGCCATCCATCGGGTGAGGCGCTATCCGGAAACAGGTACCACTCCCATCTTCGTGCTGCCGGCTAAGCTCGACGCGGATACCGATATCGAGGAACTCTGCCGGATACCGCACGTGCTGCTCTGCAACCGGGGTATCGCCGCCTCGCCTGAATTCGCCGCCAGGGCGGCCACGCTTATGGCCGGCAAGGAATTGCTCCCTCCCCATACGGGCGCTTTGGTCAAAAAGGCCATCCTCTATTTCAACCTGCACGCGGCCGCTCCCATAGCCCGGTGGAAACTGGCCCAGGCGGTGAACCTCAGCGAGGATTACCTGACCAGGATCTTCCGCCGGGAAACCGGATTCTCCCCGTGGGAATATCTGTCAAGGTATCGCATCATCCTTGCGTCGGAGCTCCTGATCAACACCGATGACACGATAAACGAAATCGCCCAGCGGACCGGTTTCCAGGACCAGGCCTATTTTTGCCGGGTATTCAAGAAAATCCATGGCGTTCCCCCGGGCAAATACCGTATGAGCCGCGGCTGACGCCCCTCGGCATAAGTCGGAAAAGTACAAGAATCTATCTGCATTTTACGCAGGATCTGGGATAGGCTTGCCCCATGGGTATTCAAGGCTTATGAAGAACAGGTCGAAGCTTCCAAAGCGCAGCCCGATGGGCGATATCATGCGGCACCGGGCGTTCTATGCCCTGCTGATCCTTCCGGTTTCTTATTTCTTTATCTTTAAATACCTGCCTATCTGGAATGGACAGATAGCGTTCAAGGATTTCATGCCCCTGGATGGCGTTATGGGGAGCCGGTGGGTAGGCCTCGACAACTTCACCGATTTCTTCAAGTCCTTCTACTTCGCCGAATTGCTCCGCAATACGCTCTTCTACAGCTTCATGAAGCTCTTCGTAAGCGTTCCCCTATCGATCATACTGGCCGTCGCCTTGTATGAGAGCGCTCGTCCGAAGTTTGCCAAGATCGTCCAGACCATGACCTATCTGCCCCACTTCCTCTCCTGGGTCATAGTCTACGGCATACTGCTGGTCCTGCTGGCTCCGGGTGACGGCATCGTCAACGACGTTATAGAGTTCCTGGGCGGCGAGCCGATAGATTTCCTTACCGATACCAAGACCTTTCCCTGGATAGTCATCCTCTCGGACGCCTGGAAGGAGATGGGCTGGGGCGCCATTATCTTCATCGCCGCCCTGATGGGCATCGATTCCAGCCTATTCGAGGCGGCGGCCGTCGAGGGCGCGAGCGCCGTACAGCGGGTATGGTACATAACCCTGCCGTCCATCCGTCCGGTCATCTTCATGGTCGTGCTGCTCCGCCTCGGAACGATACTCGACGCGGGATTCAATCAGATGTTCATGCTCTACTCCATACCGGTCTTCAGCGTGGCCGATATCATCGACACCTGGGTGTACCGGCAGGGCCTGCTTGAGTTCCGCTTCGGGCTGGCTACGGCGGTGGGCCTTTTTAAGGGGGCCATAGGGATGCTGCTCCTGGTATTCGCCAATAGAGTGGTCCGTCGGGTATCCGACACGTCGATTATTTAAGGAGTCGGGATGAAGCGCATTCAAGGCAAGGCCATCCGCTTAAATGCCGCGGACCGGGTATTCTACGGGCTCGTGGATGTTTTCCTCGGGGTAATACTGGTGATCGTCGCCGTGCCCCTATGGAGCACCATAACCCTTTCATTTAGGCCGAACCATTTCATCGGCACGAATCTAGAGGGTATGTTCCTCATGCCCTGGCAATGGTCGACCGCGGCCTATAAAGCCTTGCTCGGAAACTCGGGCTTTCTATCGGCCTTCTCGAACAGCGTTAAGATCCTCGTTTTCGGCGTGACTACTTCGCTGTTCCTTACCATTCCCCTGGCTTACGTCCTTTCCATCAAGACCCTGCCGGGGCGAAAATACCTCAACGTTTTTATCCTCGTCCCGTACCTGTTCAACATCGGCCTTATTCCCACCTATCTGGTGGTAACCAAGCTCGGCCTTACCAATCACCTGGCGGCGATTTTTATGCCTGGAGCCATCAGTACCTACAACTGCCTGATTATGCGCGGTTTTTTCGAGGGCATTCCCGAAGAGCTGAAGGAGTCGGCGCGCATAGACGGCGCCTCGGAGTGGTACGTTTTGCTGCGCATCATCCTTCCCTTGTCCAAACCTATCATTATGACCATAGGTCTCTATTATGGCGTTACCTTCTGGAACGATTTCTTCCATGCCATGCTGTACCTGAACGTCAATCATTTACAGCCGCTGCCCATCCTGCTTAGGAACATACTGATGGCCAGCGGCATGAACGAGTATGTAGAATCGAATGCCTTTGGGGAGGCCTCCATACAGGCCATTAAAGCGGCGAGCGTTTTCATGTCCGCTATCCCCATGATCGCGGCATATCCCTTTATCCAGAAATACTTTACCCGCGGCACGCTCTTAGGCAGCGTGAAAGGGTAGGGTCAATCAATCGGGTTTTATTTCCTTTAAGGAGGCAATGATGAAAGAAGCAGCGTTCAAAAAGATCGCGTTGGTCTTGGCGGCGGTCCTGATGGCCGTTCCGGTTTTCGCCGCGGGTCAGGCCGATAGCGGCGCTTCGGCCGAAGCGGCGGGGCCGGTAAGCATCGAGCTCTGGTACGGCGCGGCCATAACCGAAGCCGGCCCTCCCCCTGAAGACTGGGCGGTGCTGAAACTGATCAAGGAGAAGCTGAACATCGACCTGAAGCTTACGGCCTTGCCGTCGAATGAAAGCGATCAGGACGTAAAGATCAATGCCGCGGCGGCCGCCAATGCCCTGCCTGATCTTTTTATGGTAAGGCGCGATCCCTGGCTGAATCTGGTGCGCGTAGGCCTGCTCGCCCCGGTAGACGGACTCTACCCGCTCATGCCGAACCGTACGAGCATCCAATACGACGCCGACAGCAAGGCTTTCACCACCGTCAACGGCAAATCGTACGGCCTGGCTTCCCCCGGGTCCATCGCCAAGAATGAAGGCATGCTGATACGCAAGGACTGGCTGGATAAGCTAGGCCTCAAAGTGCCGGTGACCACCGAAGAGTACCTCGCGGTTATGCGGGCCTTTACCTTCAATGACCCCGACGGCAACGGCAAGGCGGATACCTATGGCTACGGAGCCTTCATTGAGATAAACAATTTCGAAGAAGGCCTTGGACGCCGTATGGATCCCTTCATGGGAGCCTTCGGCGTGGCGGGTACCTGGAATATGAACGCGGCCAATGCCGGGCTCAACGTGAGGAATCCCGCCTACTTCGACGCCCTTGCGTACGTGAAGCAGATAATGGACGAAAAGATCATCGATCCCAATTGGCTGAGCTATAAGAAGGACGATTTCAGGGCAGCCTGGAAGCAGGGACGCTTCGGCATCATGAGGGAGCAGAACGCCGCCTTCGGCGCCGAGGCCAACTACGCCCCCTTCGATAAGAATTTCCCCAAGGGCGAGTGGATCGTGATCGACGCCCCCAAGGGGCCTAAAGGACATCAGTCCGTCGGCGTCTATACCCAGGCTTTCCGCATCTACGCCGTTTCCGCCAAGGCCGCATCCGCGGGCAAGGGGCCGGCCATAGCCCGCCTGCTCGAGTGGATGTCCTCAGACGAAGGATACTATCTATTAGGCTGGGGCCAGAAGGGCGTCAACTATGCCTTGGACGCCAATGGCGTGCCCACGCCTAACGGCCTGCCCGATCCCGAACAAGCATGGACGAAGCCCGCGGCCCAGGTCCTTACCCAGTTGAGGAACATGGTGTATTACAACGGGCAGATCGAGCTCCTTTCCCGCTATCCGACCTACACCACGGCGGTATCCGGGAAGACCATGAGCGCCTTGACGATCATGCGCGATATGCAGAAGCGCCCCTGGACCGCCGCTATAGGCTCCGATGCGCTGCCCCCTCCCAGCGCCGACCTCAAGCGCTTCTATGAGCAGGGAGTCCTGGAATTCCTGACGGGCAAGCGCGATTTGACTAAAGCGAACTGGACCGCCTGGGTACAGGAATTCGACACGCTGGGCGGCAAGGACTGGGAAAGCGCCGGTATAGCCAAGGCCAAGGAATCCGGTTACCTCAAGTAAACTAAGCCGTGGCGGCCATGCCGCTTAATGATCACGCCGGGGCGCCTGGCCGTAAGCCGGTAGGCGCCCCATTTTTATCCGGAGTCGGGAAGCGGAAATGGATAGCAAAGAACAAGCGGGCCGTATTTCTGAGGATATGGCCCGATCGGTGATGGGTCGGTATAAGCCGGGAGACTTCCGCTGGCATTACGAGGACGGCCTCGTACTCCAGAGTATATATAAGCTGGGCCAGAGCCATGCGCGCCAGGAATATCGGGACTGGGTACGCCTCATGCTGGACGCCCGCGTGGGCGATGACGGCTCCATCGATACCTATCGCGAGGAAGACTATAACCTGGACCAGATCAATCCGGGCAAGCTGCTCTTCGACCTTTACAAGGATACGGGACAGGATAAGTACAGGAAGGCCATTGAACGGCTTCGCGAACAGCTCCGGAATCAGCCCAGGACCGCTTCCGGGGGCTTTTGGCACAAGAAGATCTATCCCCATCAGATGTGGCTGGACGGCCTTTACATGCAGGGCCCTTTCTATGCCCGCTACGCCAGGGAGTTTGGAAGCGCGGAAGACTGGAACGACCTGCTGTCGCAATTCGCGCTGGCGGAGAGCCGTACCAGGGATGCTCGGACGGGGCTTCTGTACCACGCCTGGGACGAAGCCCGTAAGCAGCTCTGGGCTAATCCGCTTAACGGCTGTTCTCCCCATATCTGGGGCCGCGCCATGGGCTGGTACTGCATGGCCTTGGTCGATACCCTGGATTACCTCCCCGCGGGGTCGGAGTACGACCGCTGGCGGGCTAAGCTAACGGACATCGCCGTCAGGCTTTCTCGGGCGCTCCGCGCGGCGCAGGATCCGGCTAGCTCCCTCTGGTTCCAGATACTGGATCAGGGGGGGCGGGAGCGGAACTATCTGGAAAGCTCGGCTTCGGCCATGTTCGTCTACTTTCTATTCAAGTCGGCGAGCAGGGAATACCTGCCTTTCGAAGAGCGAGCGCCGGCTATCGAGGCCGCCTGGTCGGGGTACCGCGGCCTGGTGCGGAGCAAGCTGTCGCGCGACGATTCCGGAGCCTTGCACCTGGATGGCATCTGCAGCGTAGCCGGCCTGGGAGGCACGCCCTACCGCGACGGTTCGTTCGACTATTATGTGGGCGAGCCGGTGGCCCGCGATGACTTCAAGGGCATTGGCCCCTTCATCCTTGCATCGCTTGAAGCGGAAAGGCTTGAAGCGCATCCCGGTAAGAGCTAGATTGTACTGGGGCCGGCTTAGGGCAAGGCCGCATTAGATTCTGCGTATCGCCCAGGGAGAGGACCGGAGCTTTGAGCGGAACCAGACGCCGATCTGTCCAATGAGGTCCCGGTCTTGGCGATCTATCTCCGCGGACCTCATCGGCGTTTTTAATTATTCTTGAGCGCTTGCGTTAATCTGCCTGTCAATCAGGTAATCTACGCCGTCAATGGTAACTAGCCCGGAAATCTGGACGACTCTTTCCTTTACTTGAGGATCCACGAGATGGGGAGCTCCCAACGCATCATAAGTCCATTCTATGATCCTGCGCTCGATCGATACCGATAAGTCCAGGCTACAATAATACTCTCTGCCCCCGGCGGTTACGCTAAGCTCCCCGCTCAGGTGTTTTTCTACGCCGGTCACGGTTCTTGTTACCTTATCTTCATCCACCGGATCTAGGCCAGTCACGGTGGAACTCTGAAACAGGCCCTCGGATATCTCTACCAGGATGCTCCCGCTCCTGACGCTACGGTTCGCTGAGTTTGAATAGTTATCGAAGCTTATATCCCGTTCACCATTAAAGGTATAAGAGCCGTTGTAGGCCGTACTGCCCTCCGCAAGTTCCGTCGCGCTTATATTGCGGCTTATCGTCGCCGTGCCGCTGATGGCGCCGTAGCGAACGACCGTAGCATCCAGCACGACGCTTTCGACTACAGACTTCATGCTAGCCGCCGGCTCGGCTGAGCTTAAGGCTTCATCATACTCCGAACCGTAAATCATATCCCGGGCAATAGCTTCCGCTAGGATATCCCCTCCTGCTAGCCCCGCGCTAGAGCAGGCCGACAGGCCAAGCAGGCTCAAGATACCGAGGACAAGCACGATGTACCGCTTCATATTTCCTCCTTCGTTCGGCCGTTCTTAGCGGGCCGTTCTTGGCAGTCCGCATACCGAACTAAGCTCTGTGCTTAAGGTCGCCACGTGGGGAGGATCGGTTCCATTTTTTGGTTTTGCCACGTAGCCTTAGGCTACTCTTTTCAGCTTTAATAGCTAGGAAAGGGGCACGCCCTAACGGTTGAACGCCTATGCTTACAGGCATAATTGCATGCGCGTCTGATATCATATACATGATTAATAGAATAATGATTGTATCTGCAAATATTTGACAGTATTTTCTTAGCAAGCGAATGCTAAGGGGTGTTTTATGGGAAGTATACGTTCAAAACTAGGGTTCATAGCCCTTTTCGCGATACTGCTATCCGTCGCGGTACCGGCGGCCCGGGCACAGGCAGCCCGGTCGGTAATAAATGTAAATCGGAACGGCGTAGCTATTGAGGGCTACGACCCGGTCGCTTACCATACGCTTAGCCGACCCGTACAAGGAGACCCGGCTATCAGCTTTAGATGGATGGACGCGACCTGGCTGTTCGCTACTGCCTCCCATCGCGAGCTTTTTGCCCAGGATCCCGAGCGCTATGCCCCGCGTTTCGGCGGCTACTGCTCATGGGCGGTATCCCGCGGTAGCACCGCTTCTATCGACCCTAATGCCTGGCACGTAGAAAATGGCTTCCTCTATCTAAACCTAAACCCTCGGCTTAACCGTGACTTTATCGCGAACATCGCGGAGAATATTCGCCGGGCGGAAGCTAATTGGCCCGGTATACGCGATCGCCTATCCAACAAGTGACGGAAATATCAGGGGCGATTAAAGCCGCAGCTCGCCGATAGCCTCGCCGACGAGGACAGTAGGCCCAACGATGTTACCGGCTTATTATCCCGCCCTGCTTATTGGGCTCCAAACCTTTCCTGACCCTCCATATCTACGGGAGCGACCATCACCGGGGAATACCCACCGAAGGATCATTGGTCTTCGAAATAGAAAAGAACCGCATCCGCCGCAGCAAGGGTCCGGCCTTCCTTGAAATGGCAGAGAATTTCTACCTTGACGACAGCGCTGAAGCGCTGGACTGCGACAAGGCTACAAGAGAAGATTATTATGAGTGCATCCGGCCCTACTTCCGGCGTACAGGCCGGGAGGATAGGCTACGGCTTTGAGCATCGGCTTGACGCGGACTGCGCGATAGTTTCAATTGACGTAGCGCTTCAAGTCGAGGATTGCGCGCTGTCGCAAGCCTACTATTTCGATCCGGCCGTCGGGGAGCGGCTTGAGGGCAGCGTTCAAGGGTTCCTCAAGGGGATGGCTACCAAGCTCGACCAATCGGCCATCGGCGAAAGCAATCAGGCGCAAACGTCGACGAGTGGCGTCCGGCACTACCAGCATCATTCTTCCCGCGACCGCCACCACCGTCGACATACCGAGTTCAGCTGAGCCGTACACATGGTTTGAAAAACCGCCGAGGGCCGCAATCTCAACCAGGCGCTTGCCGTCTAAGCGGAATATCTTCAAGGTGCCGCCGATGTGCGGGGTTATCACCGCGGCTATCTCTACCTGTCCGTCGCCATCCAGATCGGCCACGGCTACCGGATTCATCCAGCGCATCTCCGTGCCTATAGGCTCGGATTGCGCAGCCGGAACAAGATTAGAACCGTCCTGCCTTAGTATCATCAGCCTGGCGCCGCCATCAAGGCCGCTGACGATAGTCAGCAATTGCTTTTCGGTACCGGCGCCTATATTAACAATACGCGGCTTTAGATCTTCAAATACCAAGCCTGCAGGCAGCTCAAAGCGCAGATACTCGCCACTGTCCGTCTTTGCGGTGATGGCAGCATATTCATGAGCTTTACCGAGCGCAAAATGACCATAGCGATCGGTGGTCTCGGCATACCATGCTTCGGTAATGCCCTCCGTATAGCCATTGCCGGTGAACAAGAACAGCATAAGCGACATAAATATTGCAAGATTGCTTTTTCTGGTCGGCTTAAAAAAATAGTTGCCCAGCTTATTCTCCGTGATACCTAATTTAGACATGGATTGAGAACCTTCCCGGATACGACCGTTTGGAGAGCCTATCAATGATTCATAGGCCCGCTGCCCTTGATACCATACCAATCCAGCAGCCAGGTTTCCATGCGTTCGATCTCGGCATTCTGGGTGCGTATGATATCATCCGCAAGCTTTAGGAGTTCGGGCCTTTCGCTGAGTCGCCCTTTAACGATTTGATCAGCCATCATGACCGCCATACGGTGGTGCATAATCATGTCCTCCAGGAAGGCCCTATCCGCCCGCTCGGCGCTGAGTCCCTCCGTTGGCCTCATCATCGGTTTATACGCTGCCTTATCGCTTTTTCCGGGATACCAGTCAGCGAGCCACGCTCTCATCTCAACAATTTCCGTACTTTGAGCCTGAATTATCTCCTGGGTAAAGGCGCGCAATTCAGGGCGCACGGTCCGGGCGGCAGCGTCCCTAGCGCTGTCAACAGCTTCCTGGTGATGGGGTATCATCTCGACTAGGAATTCATATTCCGAATCGATCGAGTGCATCATGCCAATCTCCCCCTGGGACGCGCAGCCGAGCACAAAAACTAGAACTACGATGGCAAGCAGCGCAAAGGCCGCAGAAATTGAAGAACGCTTGAGTATCATATATTAACCCTCCAGATAACATTACAAATATACTAATATAAAAGAATAACGAATACCATTCATCTTAAAGGTCAGGTTGGAGCATGATCGCGCGCATGATAGCTGCCGCCGTCGAGCTAGCTGGAAGTATCTCGGAATTACTACAAAAAAAACCTCCTACATATTTGTAGATACTCATGCCTTTTTCCTACGAAAATGTAGTAAATCACAGTTCGGGTAGGTCGATAGTATCTGTCAATAGTTGAAGATATAGTAGAAGTCTATATCTTAATTGAAATTATACGATTAGTTATCGGATCTCCCTTTGTGGCACGCTTATTGCAGTATACTGCTGCATACGATACTACCCATAAGGAGTTCGTATGAATTCAATTGAGCGCTTAATGAGCGCCTTCTGTTGATCCGATTCTGGATGCTCTCCAGGGTAAGGCCAAGACAGCGGGCGTTAGCGCTTATGCATTCGCAGTGGGATGGCCTCGGTGCATTTCGCTCAGGTCAATGGTCCGTTTTGTTTGGAGGCGCTGCTTGCTTGCGTTGGCAACAAGCTTCAGGGCACTGATTAAACTTGACGGCTCATTGGACTTACCCTAGACTGAGCGAAACTAAGGAGGCTTACCGGAGACCGAGAGACCATCCATCTCATGCGTTCGATTGAATACCTGGAATTGCGCGCGTCGCGCGTCTAAATGCTTCTACACTCTTTTCATTTTTTTCGGGAGGAACGTGTATGAGGAAACGGTATTTTCTAATCGTCATAGCCGCGGCGATGGCGGGGCTCCAAATTAGGTCAAGATAGTTTACGCCAATAGGAGGGCGTAACTACATGAAATATTCAGAGGGCTTCAGAGCTTCCATTGTAAAGAAGATGCAGGATGGGAGTGGCAGGTCCGTATACCAAGTAGCTCGAGAAACTGGGA
>JBGSKZ010000200.1:0-1612 GCA_041741035.1 Treponematales bacterium | reverse complement strand
CGAAGCGGCCTACGCCGACTACGGCAGATATCTATCGGCCCTCGGGCCGCTCTATAGCTAAGGTTCTGAATTTTCCAAGGAGGACGATATGAGCAAGGTATTTATAGGCGCCAAGGAATACTTCCCCGGCATAGGCAAGATCGAGTACGAAGGCCCCAAGAGCGGCAACCCGTTGGCCTTCAAGTATTACAATGCGGACAAGAAGGTGGCCGGCAAGGCCATGAAGGACCACCTGCGCTTCGCGGTGGCCTACTGGCACAGCTTCTGTAACGACGGCACCGACCAGTTCGGCGCGGCCACCCAGAATCAGGCATGGAAACACGCGGCCGGCCCCATGGAAGCCGCCGAGCAGAAGCTGGACGCGGCTTTCGAGTTCTTCACTAAGCTCGGCGTCAACTACTACTGCTTCCACGACCGCGACATAGCCCCCGAAGGCGCCAGCCCCGCCGAGAGCGAAAAGAACCTCATGGCCATCGTGGCCAAGGCCAAGCAGCGGCAGAAGGCCACCGGCGTAAAGCTCCTCTGGGGCACCGCCAACCTTTTCTCCAACCCCCGCTTCATGAACGGCGCGGCCACCAACCCCGATTTCTCCGTCGTGGCCCAGGCCGCGGCCCAGGTAAAAGCGGCCATAGACGCCACCATAGAACTCGGCGGCCAGGGCTATACCTTCTGGGGCGGCCGCGAAGGCTACATGAGCCTTCTTAACACCGACTTGAAGCGCGAGAAAGAGCACCTGGCCCGCTTCCTGGGCATGGCCCGCGACTACGCACGCGGCCGGGGCTATAAGGGCGTCTTCTACATAGAGCCCAAGCCCATGGAGCCCAGCAAGCACCAGTACGACTTCGACGTGGAGACCGTGGCGGGCTTCCTGCGCCACTATGGCCTGGACAAAGACTTCCGCATGAACATTGAGGCCAACCACGCCGAGCTAGCCGGCCACGACTTCCAGCACGAACTGGAAACCGCCGCCGCCATGGGACTCTTCGGCTCCGTGGACGCCAACCGCGGCGACCCCCGCAACGGCTGGGACACCGACCAGTTCCCCATGAGCTACTACGAAACCACCCTGGCCATGCTTACTATCCTTAAGATAGGCGGCTTTAGCACGGGCGGCCTCAACTTCGACGCGCACATCAGGCGCAACTCCGTCGAGCCCGCCGATCTCTTCGAGGCCCATATAGGCGGCATGGACGCCTTCGCCGTCGGCCTTGAGGCGGCAGCCCGCATCATAGCCGACGGCAAGCTGGCCTCCTTCGTGAAGGAGCGCTACGCAAGCTTCGATAAGGGCAAGGGAGCGGCTTACGCCAAGGGCAAGTTGGGCTTTGCCGACTTGGCCGCCCTGGCCAAGGATTATGGCAGCGTGGGCATACAGAGCGGCAAGCAGGAGCGCCTGGAGAACCTGATTAACCAGTATCTGCTGGGGCTGTAAGGGGTTAAAGGGGGGAAGTCTCCCCCCTAGGCCGGGCCAAGGTCCCGGCCTACCCCCCTCGCCTGGGGCAGATCCCCCGGACCCCCTTACGACGTGCGCATGTATACATGCGACGAGTCTCGCGGCGCAGCCCCTCGCTCATCCCGCAAAGGGATTTGTGCAATCAAGGACGCGCTTGCGCAC
>JBGSKZ010000199.1:0-5292 GCA_041741035.1 Treponematales bacterium | reverse complement strand
GACCAGGTAACCAGTGCATTGGAGTCGTAACCGTGCCGCATTCAGCTATCGCTTGCGCAGGATAATACCGTCAAAGGGCTCCAGGGTTAGCTCCCGCGATGGACTGCCATCGTTGTACCGTGCTTCCGATTCGAGGTAGATGGCATCGGCATACAATATGCCGCCGGCAGCATTGCGCAGGCGTAGCGTCGGCTTGTCCTTGGGGTCCAATGCGATGCGGCCAATGTCATACCAAGCGTCATGGTTTGCGCCTTGATCAACGCTTGTGCTCGCCACAACCTTACCGCGAACGAGTATTTCATATATCGCGCTACCGGTACGCCCGACTCGGTTAGGAGCATCGGATAGCCATGCACGGATCGTATACACGCCTGTCTCGGGGATCGCCAAGGCATATTCCACAAATGCGGTGCGGTCGGTTGATTCCCGGCACCCCGGGCCCCAGTCGTGGTAGAATGGAGGCAAGGCTTTCCATTCTTCGGTATTGTATGAAGCCGCCGTCCATCTTCCCTCGAAGCGCACGTCGTCTTCGTTCTCGTCCACGATGTACTGGTAGCGAGGAGCTTGCGCACCGGAAAAACGCGCGTATCCCGCTTCCAACCGAACGGTCACGCGTTCGCTTGTCCCATTAAGTAGCACCGTTCCCCGCTCGAAGTCCCTGCGCCACACGTTCGGGGGAAGCTCGACCATGGTCACATCGTCTATGAAGACCGTCCCTATTTCATCGGCAAGAAAAAACTGTAGCCCCGCGTCGGAACGGTCGCCGGTGGCCGTGAAACTGACTGAGTACTCCTGCCATTCGGTATTAAGCGCAATCCGCTTCCAAAGGCCGAGACCTTCCCATTCGCCGGCCCGCCGTTGAAGCGAAACTGCTATCGATCGTGGCCGATCCGCCTTGGCTGAAAACGCAACGCGGTAAGATACACCCTTTTTTACGGCGATGGCGGATCGATAGAAGTTGACATAATGAGACTGGGTCGTCGTGGGAATGGCAGCGATATCGATTCGGGCCGCCCTGGCACTGGAAACCACGTCCGATTCATAGGAAAGCGAGGCGGCTGCCCCGCCCTCGGCGTGAGTAAACAGCTGCCATGCCGAGGAAGGCTTCTCCAGGGAACCATCAATGAAGATGGGGCGCGACGTGGACGCGGGACCTCTGTTTACGGCAGCGTATCGAGCCTCGCCGAGTGGGGCGCCAAGACAGAAATCGAATTCGTCGTACCACCATTCCTCACAGTAGATCACATCGCTGAAGTGGCGCTCAAACAGGCCGTTGCCCATGAGCGTAAATGCAAGCCCGAAGCGCATGGACGGATACCAGTCTCTAGCGAAAGACATCACCCCGGGCGGGATGCGCAACTCGGCTTCCTGGAACGACGAATACACGCCGTAGCCGTAGCCGAGCTCGTTGGGAGCGCCTACGTCAACGACGGTGACTGTCGGCTCGATCGGAGCTAGCGACCAGGCGTGGTACTGGGACCATATCTCGTCGAAGCTTCGCCGGCCTTCGATCGCATCGACGCACATGAAGGCCAGGTTGTCACCGTCAAAGTCGGGACCGAGCACTACAGGGTCGGACAGAAGGTGGCCCGAGTTGATGGCGCCAGGCATCGATTCGCTCCACAACCGCACCATGCGGAGGAGCCCGGCCTTCCACTCCTCGTCAAGGGCGACCGGGTCATCCTCCTTGCCGTCGCCGTCCGCATCGATCTTGATAGGCTTGCCGTAGGAATCTGTTTTATAAAACGACACCCCGAGCATGAAGCTGTCGAAGAATACTCCGTCGAACAGGAGTTCGGCGCCGAGCATGGTCCGCCTGACGCGCTCCACGTTGAAGGCTACCACGTCCGGGTTGGTCAGGTTGAGCCTGAATGAGCCTGGCCACAGTGTGATGCGCTGGCCCGATACGTCATGCAGATAATACGATTCGGGAATGGGGTCCTCGCCCTCGAAGTACTCCACCGGCTGGAGCGTGGCCAGAAGTACGATGTCGGGGTTAATCCGCCGGATGGTCCTGAGCGCCTCGGGGTCGGAAAACCCTGGTACCGCGAGCTGAAGCCCCGCGACGTAATCGGCGTACTCGGGCTGACCGAGGCGCCAGCTCCAGAGGCTGGCGATGCGCGGGTAGTCGGGCTCTAGCCGGGGCACGCTACGATACCAAAGCTCGAGTGAAAAGTCTGGAGCTGTGGACGAGCGCAGGTACACCGCGTTGACCGTCGCAGGATTGGGCGACAGCCCGGCGATCATGGTCTCGTGCGCCGTCCCGCCTTTGCCTGAAGCAAAGGGCGTCATTTGCTCGAACGGAAGGTTTTCGCCTACCGACCACCTGAGTTCGGCGGGCACGGAACTTGCGGCGCTGAGGCGGACCGAGGTGGAGCCGGTTGGCAGGAGGCCCGTGTCTGGTGCAGCCCGCGAAATGGGCGACCCAAGAAACCTGAACGAACCACGGGTCGAACCAGCAGCTATCTCGACCTCGTCTCCAACATTGAGGCCAAATAGAGGGAAGACCGTCTCCGCCTTGAATGGCGCGGTTCGGCGAGCGGCTTCCGTGGAAATCCGATTCGCGTCGAACAGCTCAGCCGTGAACCGGACGGAGTCGATGGCATACGCCGGGTTGCCTAGCGCAAAGCGCGATTGTTCAGATGCAGCTACCGGTGGACGGTAGTGTTTCTCGTTAGTATCGCCGGCGGGCTTCCCGTCTACAAACATGCGCATGAAGTTACTAACGTCCGAGTATACGAACACAACATGGTGCCACGAGCCAGCCTTCCATTCCTTCATGCTACCGGCGTCCGAGTAAGCGCTCAGGTATACCCCCCCGATTATCGCCTGCGCGCATACCACGCCGGTCGAAGCCTGGCCGACGCGCAGCGTGTCTCCGTTCGGAGCAGCGTAAAAGAAGAAGGCCTGGTCGACTCCATAGGAAAGATCGTTCCCGTCGCGCAGGGGCGATACCCAGAATTCCATGGTTCCCTGCCGCCGGTTAAAGGCTCCTCTCGCGAGGTAGGAGACGCCTCCCTGAGGCGCGACGAAAGCTCGATCAAAACGGCCAGGCGTGAAGGTTTCCTCCGATCTGGCGACGGGCGACTGCCCCCAGACGGAAACCATAGTACCGTCAGATGCAAGCAGGAATGTCTCGGCCACGACGCTCTCGGCGACGGGCTTACCGTTCACCGCCCAGTGGAAGGCTGTCCCCTCCTTGAACGCGCCGAGATCCGCAGACAGGAATCGATAATCCGAGGTGGGGGCGAATCGTATTGCTTGCGAAAAAGAAGGACAAGTCGCCACTACGCTGAGCAAGGTAAAGGTGCATAAGCCGATTCGGATAAAACGATTATTTGGCATCTTGGAGCCTCCAAAGAGTAGTGTTTAGATTTATTAAGTATGGTGTAGCGATGGTGTGAATTCCAGCGTAGCAGGAGCCCGGCGAAGGGTGCCTTAGCTGCCGAACCAGGTTTTCTTCCTTCTGCACTTTCATCAAGAACCGATAGGAACCATCATCTCGGGCTTTTGCCCAGTCGGCGCATGCGGCAAACCGTTCCAGGCGGTCGACGGTAAGCTGCGGCGGATTGGCGTAACCCTGATATCGGGCAAGAGCGAGACGCACGATGCTTTGAACGGTTCCTTCCCGGTACGGGATAAAGGTTCCCCTACCCTAGGCACGTGCGCAAGCGCGTCCTTGATTGCACAAATCCCTTTGCGGGATGAGCGAGGGGCTGCGCCGCGAGACTCGTCGCATGTATACATGCGCACGTCGTAAGGGGGTCCGGGGGATCTGCCCCCGTCGTTCCCGACCCCCGGAGAGGGGGGTAGGCCGGGACCTTGGCCCGGCCGGGGGGGAGACTTCCCCCCCCTTTAACCCATTACAGCCCCAGCAGATACTGGTTAATCAGGTTCTCGAGGCGCTCCTGCTTGCCGCTCTGTATGCCCACGCTGCCGTAATCCTTGGCCAGGGCGGCCAGATCCTGGAAGCCCAGCTTGCCCTTGGCGTAAGCCGCGCCCTTGCCCTTGTCGAAGCTTGCGTAGCGCTCCTTCACGAAGGAGGCGAGCTTGCCGTCGGCGATGATACGCGCGGCGGCTTCGAGGCCGACGGCGAAGGCGTCCATGCCGCCGATGTGCGCTTCGAAGAGATCGGCGGGCTCGACGGAGTTGCGCCTGATATGGGCGTCGAAGTTGAGGCCGCCCGTGGTAAAGCCGCCGATCTTAAGGATAGTGAGCATGGCCAGGGTGGTTTCGTAGTAGCTCATGGGGAACTGGTCGGTGTCCCAGCCGTTGCGGGGGTCGCCGCGGTTGGCGTCTACCGAGCCGAAGAGGCCCATGGCGGCGGCGGTTTCCAGCTCGTGCTGGAAGTCGTGGCCGGCCAGCTCGGCGTGGTTGGCCTCTATGTTCATGCGGAAGTCTTTTTCCAGGCCGTTGGCGCGCAGGAAGCCGGCCACGGTCTCCACGTCGAAGTCGTACTGGTGCTTGCTGGGTTCCATGGGCTTAGGCTCTATGTAGAAGACGCCATTATAGCCCCGGTCGCGGGCGTAGTCGCGGGCCATGCCCAGGAAGCGGGCCAGGTGCTCTTTTTCGCGCTTTAAGTCGGTGTTGAGGAGGCTCATGTAGCCTTCGCGGCCGCCCCAGAAGGTATAGCCCTGGCCGCCGAGCTCTATGGTGGCGTCTATGGCCGCTTTTACCTGGGCCGCGGCCTGGGCCACGACGGAGAAGTCGGGGTTGGTGGCCGCGCCGTTCATGAAGCGGGGGTTGGAGAAAAGGTTGGCGGTGCCCCAGAGGAGCTTTACGCCGGTGGCCTTCTGCCGCTGCTTGGCCTTGGCCACGATGGCCATGAGGTTCTTCTCGCTCTCGGCGGGGCTGGCGCCTTCGGGGGCTATATCACGGTCGTGGAAGCAGTAGTAATTGACGCCCAGCTTGGTGAAGAACTCGAAGGCCGCGTCCAGCTTCTGCTCGGCGGCTTCCATGGGGCCGGCCGCGTGTTTCCAGGCCTGATTCTGGGTGGCGGCGCCGAACTGGTCGGTGCCGTCGTTACAGAAGCTGTGCCAGTAGGCTACTGCGAAGCGCAGATGGTCCTTCATGGCCTTCCCGGCCACCTTTTTGTCCGCATTGTAATACTTGAAGGCCAGCGGGTTACCGCTCTTGGGGCCTTCGTACTCAATCTTGCCTATGCCGGGGAAGTATTCCTTGGCGCCTATAAATACCTTGCTCATATCGTCCTCCTTGGAAAATTCAGAACCTTAGCTATAGAGCGGCCCGAGGGCCGATAGATATCTGCCGTAGTCGGCGTAGGCCGCTTCG
>JBGSKZ010000198.1:0-1396 GCA_041741035.1 Treponematales bacterium | reverse complement strand
GCTCGGCCAGCCAGTCGGCGGTATCGCCGTCGAAGCCCAGCACGCGCAGCATGCGGGGTATGTCGGCCTTGAAGGCGCGGGCGTCCGGATAGCGCGCCCGGGTGATGGCGTCAAGCTCGGCCTCGTTCGGCTTGGCGGCGCTCGAAAAGTCGCGGTACCATACGTCGAAGGCCTCCAGGGGGCGCCCGAGCCTTGCGCTCACGAGCTTGGCGGCCTTGGCATAGGCGGGCGAGGTCAAAAGCTCATGGAACAGGCGTTCCACCTCTTTTTCCGGTATCTCGCGGTCCGCGTTGAAGCGACGGGCTATGAGGCTGGGATTATCGGGGCACCAGGGATCGACCCCGCGTTCCGCCTTGAATATGGCAAGTATCTTCTCGTAGCGGCCATCGCCTTCGGGTTCGTCGGAGGCCTTGCGCGGCTCCCAGCTGAAGGCTTCCGCGTCGATGGCCTTTGCGGCTATGCCGCCGTCCACGACGCGCTCCATGGCGGCGTAGAGCAGGCGCTGCCTGCGTAAGTCGCCTTCCTGCCCATACTGCGCCTTTATCTCGTCGCGCATATTCCAGTGCATCAGCAGGCGCTTATCCGCGGGGAACAGCGCTTCGTCCGAAGCGCTTTCGCGCAGGCAGGCCGGATACAGGTTATAGGAGCTGATGTAGCTCTGGGCGGCCGCGAACGCCGTGGCCAGCGCTTGTGAGGCGTCCGCGGGCACGCGCTCGCTCAGGGCGTCGCCCAGCCTAGCCTCCGCCCACTGGTGGCGGCTCCAGGCAGGGCCTTCCTTTATCTTGCGCTCGAGGCTCTTGTAGGGGAAGTTCAGGTGGAGCACGAAGGCCAGCTTATTGGCGTACAGGTCGTCGGACAGGTGCGCGCCGGGCTGCCAGGCCGACAGGAGCTCGTCCACGGGCAGGAGAGCGCCCTGATCCACGTGCACGCCCCACTCCAGGCGCGTGCCTATGAGGTGCAGCGAGCCGTAGAGCGTCTCGAATATGCTCTCCAGGCGCCTGAACAGCGCGTCGCGCTCGTCTCCCTCGCAGGCGAAATGCTCGAGGCAGAAGGCGCCGAAAGCCGCTTCGTCGCCGTCTTCCTCGCGCCAAAACGAGGCCGCGCAGCGTACGCCCTCCAAGGCGCGGTCGCGGCACGCGTTGCCCTTCGCTTCGGTGATGAGGCGCACGCTGCGGTCTATGGCCGCGTCGTCTATAGGTAGCTTCACGATGATTCCTTTCAAGCCCGCAAGAGGGCGATATTCGCTTCCAAGCCCGCGCCGCCCATAAGGTCGGCCATAGCGGCCTCCACATGGCCGCGCTCCAGGCCGGGCACGAGGCCCTGCTTCAGTATCTCGGCCACCACGGCCACGTTCTGCATGCGCGAATCCGGCAGGTCATCGCGCAGCACCTTGAAC
>JBGSKZ010000197.1:0-9442 GCA_041741035.1 Treponematales bacterium | reverse complement strand
ACCGCGATGGCCTGTATGCCGGCGCGGGCCTCGGCGGGCAGGGCCGCGAAGCAGGCGGCAAGGGCAGACTCGTACCAGGCAGCCTCCTGCTCCCGCGTGCCGTCATTGCGCGCTATCATGTCCAGGGGAGCCTGAGAGCGGGCTACGACTTTTTTACCGACATAATCGTAGAGCAGCGCCTTGCAGCTCTGCGTTCCCAGGTCTATGCCGCATACCGTTTTCATAAGGCCTCCCATGGCATCAGACTAGGGCAGCTTAGGCTAGGCGGCCATAGGCATTATTGACGAAACATATCTATTATTGATATTACAGGCTATGCGCATCAAAGACCTGGTATACGTATACCGCCTTCAGGGCGGGGAAAGGCTCGCTTGGCACGGCCGCTACCATACCCATGACCCGGGTGACTGGGAGCTGCACTACTTCGTGAAGGGCCAGGGAGCCTTCCTGCTCAACCGCGCCCGCCATGCCATCAGCGACAACAGGCTCTTCCTCACCGGCCCCCGGGAATTCCATTCCATACTGCCCGAGGCGGTGGAAAAGCCCTTAAGTTACTACGCAATACTGTTCGAGCCCGACACGGACGAGCGCGCCGACAGGGAAGCGCTCGCGCTTATCTCGCGTAGCGAGGCGGCCGGGTCCGGCGGCATGGCCATAGAGCCGCGCGAGCGGGCGTTGGTAGAGGAGCTCTACCACCTCTACCATGCCGGAGCCGGGGTACCGGGCAAGGCCACTGAATATCTATTGTTGAGCCTCCTGTACCGCTGGTATGGCGGCTCTGCCCCGGACGGGTCAAGCGCTATCCAGGGATATGCGGCGCCCTCCTCGCCCGGCGCCGCGCGGAAAGGCAGGTCTGGCAGGCTCGCCGCGGAACGCAACGAGCACGTGGAGCGCGCGCTTTCGCTTATGGAAAGGTCCCTGCGCCAGAAATTCGGCTCGTCGGATTTATCGTCTCGCCTCGGCCTGTCCGAGGAGCATTTCATACGCCTATTCCACCGCGAGCTGGGCCTCTCGCCCTTTCAGTACTTCACCAGGCTCAAGATAGAGGCCGCTTCGGCCGTACTCGTCGAATCCCGCCGCGCGGTGAACGCCGTGGCCGAGGAATTCGGCTTCGAGAACGCCTTCCATTTCTCGCGCGTCTTCAAGAAGTGCACCGGCCTGTCGCCCTCCGAATACCGGAGGACCTTCGCGCACTGAGCGCTCCGCTCCGGCCTACCGGCCATTTTTACCGGTACAGTCCCACGCGATAGATCTTCAGGTCGGGCTCGAAGTCGAGGTAGGCGGCCACGAGCGCTATGCTCTCCATGAATTGCGCCCGCGGGGCTTTGCGCAGGGTACTCTCCGCCTTAAAGGCGCTCCAGGGCAGACGCAGGGTCTGAAGGCTTCCGTCAAGCTCCAAAAGCGCGCCATAGTAGCTCCAGGGAAAGACATTGTCCTTAGTGCGGAGGAAGGCGTAGTAGCGGCCGCCGGGAGGGGCCGTAAGCGTAAGCTCGATACCCGCGTAGGAGGAGGCGTCAAAGCGGCCGCCCTCTTTTTCAAGGCGAACCTGTATGAAGCCGCCGCCCTTGGTTACCACCCTGCCCGCCAGGCGCAACGCGAGCCCTTCGGGCGTGTTGACTATGCCAGGCTCCACCAGGTCCGAGCGGCCGCCCATTACCCGGTCGGCGAAGCCCCGCCAGAGCCAGCCGGGCGCGTTCACGAGGCCCGCCTGGAAATCGGAGAGGAGAAGATCCTGGGCGGCGAGGGGAAGCGCCATGGTCACGGCTAAGAGTCCGATCAAGTATCTCATTCGTTGAATATAATAAGCCTTGGCCCGGAAGTCGCGCCGCGGGGGCAATAGGCCTATACAATCCGCCATCAAATTTTGCCGCTTGACCAAATGTGGATTTCCGGGCTACAGATATCCTGCGGTTACGCCCTCTCGGCGTCGAACGAAACATCTTCTTTCAATCGGCAGAAGCCGGAATCCCGGAGCGCGCACTTCCACCACAGCGGCAAACTCGACGCGAGCGACCTCACGAAGAAGCGCGGCATTGCCGTCTCCGGGATTTATTGCAGGGGAGCATCCATGGACAAGCCTAACAAGGCCGTAGGGATACTGTTAGCCGGAACCGGCATCAACCTCAGTATCGGGTTTCTATACGCCTGGAGCGTATTCAAGAAGGCCATGGTGGCCAATTGGGGCTGGACGCACAGCGAGGGCAACGCCGCCTATACCGTGGCCATAGTCATGTGGGCCGTCGCCCTACTCGCCGCGGGAGTCATACAGGACCGCATAGGGCCGAGGCGCGTCATACAGCTGGGCGTGTTCCTGGTTGGAAGCGGGCTGGTAGCCTCGAGCTTCTTTACCAGCCCCCTGGCCATGATGCTTACCGTCGGCATCATCGTGGCCACCGGCATAGGCTTTACCTACGGTTGCGTCACCCCGATGGCCATGAAGTGGTTCCATCCTTCAAAGAAGGGCATGGTAAGCGGCATTACCGTGGGCGGCTTCGGCATAGCGGCCGTCTATTTCGCCCCGCTCACCAATGCATTGATAAGCAATTTCGGCATATCCCGCTCCTTCCTCTACATAGGCCTGGGCATATTGGCCATAGCGCAGCCACTCTCCTTCATAGTCAATAACCCGCCCGCGGGTTACGCGGCAAGCAGCCCGGCGCCGGCCAAGGGCAAAACGCTGCGGGTAAAGCTGCCGAGCTTCGACTATACCTGGCGGCAGATGCTCAAGACGCCCTCGTTCTACCTGCTCTGGGTCATGTTCGTGCTCTCATCCTCGGCCGGGGTGATGATGATAGGGCATCTGGCGTCCATAGCCACGAAGCAGGCCAATATACTCAATTCCGCCTATATCGTGTCCCTGCTGGCCATAAGCAATGCCTCGGGCCGCGTGGGCGGCGGCATGCTGTCCGACAGGATAGGCCGGCGCAATACGATGCTGCTGGTGTTCGGCACGCAGCTCCTCAATATGCTGGCCTTCAACTTCTATACCACCGAGCCCCTCATCATCATGGGCACCATAATTGCCGGCTTCTCCTACGGCTCCTTAATGTCCACCTTCCCCTCCATCACCTCCGACAACTGGGGCATGAAGAGCTACGGCGCCAATTACGGCGTGCTCTACACCGCCTGGGGCGTGAGCGGCGTGGTTGGTCCCCTGATAGCGGGCTGGGCGGTGGACGCCACGGGGAGCTACTCGTTGGCGTATACCATATCGGCGCTGCTCTTGGGCGTCGCCATTGCGCTCGGCATCGTACTGAAACCGGTACAGACCGCCCCCAAAGAGACACTCGCGGCCTAGGCCGGCGCAAGGCCTTCCAACACCCGGATGGCCTTGTACTTGATGATAGTATCGATGGATTTATTGGCCGGCAGCCTTTCCACCGGGATAAAGCCGCCGGCCATATGGTTATGCCCGCCGCCGAAGCCCAGCTCTTCCACCAGGGCGCGCACGAAGGCGTTCGCCGGCATGCCCGGGTTGATGGAGCGCACGGAAATCTTCACGCCGCTCGGGCGCAGCGAGTAGGCTATGGCAAGGTCCACGCCCTCCAGCGACAGCACGATGTCGCTGGACGCTCCGATGAGCCCGTCGTTGGCGTCGTCGAGCTTGAGAAAGGCCATGGGGCCGTACACTTCCACGGTCCTGAAGGCCTCGGCATAGAGCCGCAGATCGTCCAGGGTTATCTGATTGCCCCGTATTTTGGTGATGAGCTCGGGGTCCGAGTAGGCGTGCAGATGGTAGAACATCTCCACGTCCAGGGGCGACACCGCGCGCGTAAGGTTGTCCGTGTCCACGAAGATGCCATAGAGCAGCGCGGTGGCGGCGAGCCGGCTCGGCGTTACGCCCGATTCGAAGTAATACTGGGCGACGATGGATGAGGACGCGCCTACGTCTGGGCGCACGTCTATAAAGCGGTAGCTGGCTTCGGCCTTCAATTCGTGGTGGTCTATGGACGCCACTTCAACGATATTAAGGCAGCGCAGGTTCGTATTGCCCTTCTGCACGTCGACGAGCACCACCCAGTCCTCGGCCTCCACGTCCGATACGCAGGAAAAGGGCCAGAGCTGTATATCGAAGAGCTCCAGCATCTTGCGCGAGTCCGCCTTCTCGATTTCCTGGGCGTAGACTATGCGGGATTCTATGCCTTTTTCCTTGAGCAGGAGGCGCAGGCCGTGCGCCGCGGCTATGGCGTCCGGATCGGGCACGTCGTGGGTCTGTATAAACAGCTCGCCGGGCGCGCGGGACAGCAGCGTTACGAGCTCTTCGAAGCGTGCGGGCATGGTACATCCTTTTCCGGCTGCCGGGCCGTGCAGACAAAGCGGGCTCTTTGCTATATACCCATTGCTATGAATACCAGCAGCGTCAACCCGCTCATCGCCCCGCCGCGCCTGCATCGCGGCCCCTATATATGGTCGCTCTACCTGCTCCTGGGGCTTTTTTCCTTCATGCTCACCATGATAGGCCCTATGGTGCCCTACCTGCAAGACGAATTCCGGATGGACTATACCCTGGCCGGCCTGCACCAGAGCGCCTTCGCCCTCGGCATGGTAGGCACCGGCCTCTTCGCCAGCCGCATAATCAAGCGGCTGGGCCTGACGGCGAGCCTCTACGGCGGCATGGCCGGCATGGTGCTCGCTCTGCTTATAATGGTACTGGCTAAAAGCCCGGCCTTTACCTTAGGCGGCGTATTCGCCATAAGCCTGGGGGCGACTGTGGCCCTGGTGTCTATCCAGACGGGCTTTGCCAACGGGCCCGAGGGTTTCCAGTCCAAGCTGATACTCGAGGGCAACGTCATGGCCAGCGTCATGACCATGTTCGTGCCCCTGGTGCTTTTAGCCGGCGCGCGCTGGGGGCTCGGCTGGCGCATAATCTTCCCCTTCATGCTGCTGGCCTTTCTGGCGGTTTCCGGCTTCGGCCTGCCCGCCATGAGAAAGCACCAGGCCACCAGGGACGAAAAGGCGGACGCGGGCGGCGGGAAACTCAAAAAAGGCTACTGGCGCATGTGGCTGCTCGTGTTCTTCGGCGTATCGGTGGAATGGGCCATAGCCTTCTGGTGCATGACCTATCTTTTGGGCCTGCCCGGCAATTCCCGCGGACTAGCGGCCGCCGGCACGGTCGTGCTGGGGCTGTCGGCGGTCATAGGGCGCTTTACCGCGAGCCGTATAGGCAATGCCATCCGCACGGAACGCCTCGTGCTCATAACCATGGCCATTACGCTCGCGGGCTTTCCCCTCTATTGGCTGCGGCTCAACGTTCCCCTCACCTTTATCGGCCTGGCGCTCTGCGGCTTAGGCTCGTCCAATTTCTTCCCCCTGGGCTTCTCCCTGGCCCTGCGCCACGCCCGGACCAACGCCGCCAAGGCCAGTTCCTTCATGCCCATAGCCTCGGGCTCGGCCATAGGGCTCGCGCCCTTCCTCTTGGGCCGCTTGGCCGACCTTGCCGACCTGCGCCTGGCCCTCTGGTATATACCGCTCGGCGTGCTCGTCATGCTGGCCATACTCGTCGTCGATTCGAGGCGGAGCCTGAGCGAAGCATAAAAAAAAGCCCCCATAACGGGGGCGGCTGAGCTATCGCTCACTTTAGCCTGTTAGCCGGAAAGCCCTTACTTGCCGAGCTTCTTGGACAGGTACTCAAAAAAGGCGAAGAAATCCTGGCCCATGGTCTTGGTTTTGTCTATGAGGGGGTTAAAGTCACCGCCGGCTATATACGTGGTTAGCGAGCCCGCTCCGGTAGTGGAGCCGGCGTTCGCTCCGGTACCGCTGCCCGGCACGGTCGTGCGCTCGCTCTCTTTGGCCGCGGCGAGCTTATCGACGGCCATGAGCTGGGCGGGCGTAAGGATGGCATCTTCTATCTGCCCAAGCAAAAGCTTCGCGCGCGGCGGCTCGATGCGCTTGGCGTTCTTGAGCTCGACGGCTATATCATAGAGCTTCTTAAGCTGATCGGCCGATAAGGCCGGGACTTTGCTGTCCTTCTCAATGAGGTTCAGGTAGCCGAAGACCCTGCCCAAGTCGAACACTATCGCCGTTTCCTCCCGGGCCTTCTGGGTGGCCGGGTCGGGCGTGGTCTGCGCGAAGGCGCTCAGGGGCGCGAGGGCCAGCAGGGCCGCGATTACGAGAATTACACTCAACATGCGTTTCATACCATACTCCTTAAGAACGTGAATGCGGCGCGGCTATTCATAGCGCAGCGCCTCTATGGGATCGAGGCGGGAAGCCCGGAATGCCGGATAGCCGCCGAAAAAGAGACCGGTGACGAGGGAAAACATGAAGGCGAGCAGCACCGCGTCGGCGCTTACCACGACGGCCATGCCGCCGAAGCGGCCAAAGGCCCAGGCCGCGGCCACGCCCGCCGCTATGCCGAGCACGCCGCCGGATACCGACAGGATGACCGCCTCCACCAGGAACTGCAGGAGCACGTCCCCGGGCTTAGCGCCCAGCGCCATGCGTACGCCTATCTCGCGGGTGCGCTCCGTTACCGATACCAGCATGATGTTCATGATGCCGATGCCGCCCACGATGAGGCTTATGGCGGCTATGCCTCCCAATAAAAGGGTAAAGGTGCCCGCCGTTCCCTGCGCGGCGCCAAGCACGTCTAACTGATTGGCTATATAGAAATCCGCCGCGTCCATGGAAGGCAGGCCATGGCCGCGCAGCAATTCGGACTCGATGGCCGTTTGCGCCTCGCGCATGATGGCCATTTCGGTAGCCTGGACGTTTATCGCCGCGTACTTGCTGCCGCCCGACAGGCTGCGCAGGAAGGCGCTTATGGGAATGAAAGCCTGATTGTCCGTGGTATCGTTACCCTTGCTTTGCATGACGCCCACTACCGTGAAGGGTTGGCCGTTCACGCGGACGCGTTCGCCGAGGGGGTCAATATCGGGGCCGATGAGGTCGGCCGCGGCTTTACTGCCCAGCACGATCACCGTACGCCTCGTATCCACGTCGCTCTCGCTAAAGAATTCCCCATAGGCGGGGTAGAAATTACGCACGAGCGGATAGTTCTGGTCGGTGCCGATAATGGTGAGCGATGCATTGCGGTTTTCATATTTGGCTTGGGCGCTCAGCGAAGACTCCGGCGCGGCCAACGTTACGTAAGCCAGCTCCCGTATGGCCTCTAGGTCGTCCTCGCTCAGGGTAGGGACTATATTGCTCGTGTTCCTCCGCACGAGGGCGGTGCCGCGCGGCTGCCCGGAATACACGATAAGCAGATTGGAGCCGAGCGACTGCAGGCTCTCCTCCACGGCCTTGGACGCGCCGTTGCCCAGCGCGGTAAGGGCGATGAGCGAGCCCGCGCCTATGAGCACGCCGAGCGTGGTGAGGAGCGAACGGCCTAAATTGGAGCGTATGCTGCGCAGGGCCATGCCCGCGCTCTCTTTTATGGCGAATAATTTCATGCCACTTCCTCCGCGGGGCCGTCGGACACCACGAGGCCGTCGAGCACGCGCACGACGCGCCTGGCCTGGCGGGCAATGTTCATATCATGGGTGACGAGCACGATGGTGGCCCCTTCTGCGTTGAGGGTATGGAACATCTCCATGATCTCCACGCCCGTCTTTTGATCCAAGGCCCCCGTGGGCTCGTCGGCCAGAAGCACCGAGGGGCGGCTCGCCAGGGCGCGGGCTATGGCCACACGCTGACGTTGGCCTCCGGAGAGTTCCGCGGGCAGGTGCTTCTCCCGCCCGTCCAGGCCTACTTTGGCCAGCATCTCCATGGCCTGTTCGCGCCGCTGCTTGGCGGCTATGCCAGCGTACACTAGGGGCAGCTCGACATTCTCCAGCGCGCTTAAGCGCGGCAGGAGGTTGAAGCTCTGAAAGACGAAGCCGATCTCCTTATTGCGTATCTCGGCCAGGCGGCCGCGGGACAGGCCTTGCACGGTCTCCCCGTTTATATGGTAACTGCCCTCCGTAGGCGTATCGAGGCAGCCTATGATGTTCATGAGGCTGGACTTGCCCGAGCCCGAGGGCCCTATGATCGAGACGAATTCGCCGGTGGCGATGCCGAGGGTAACCCCATCCACCGCGCGCACGGTAGTAGGCCCCATGACGTAATGGCGCTTGATGTCGCGCAGGTCTATGACGGGCTGGTCCATATCAGTTACCGCCGCCGCCGGTGCCAGGCACGCTGATCGGTATGATGGAGCTGCCGCTGGGCGTACTGCTTACCGCTTGAGCCGCGGGCGCGGGCGCTCCGGGCAAGAGCACGAATTCGCCGAGTTCCAGGCCCTCGGTAACGATGACATTCCGGCCGTCGTCGCTGCCTATCTCTATGCGGCGGGTTTCCGCCTCCCCGCCCTCCGGCGCGGGAAGATCCACATAGGACCGCCCGCGTACCGTGGTTACGGCCTTGAGGGGAATGACTATGCCCTTTTCATTGCTCACCATGAAGGTAACGTCCGCGCTCATGCCCGGCCGCAGGCGTCCGTCCGCGTTATCCACGAACGCGCTTACCTTGAACACTGATATGCTGTTCACGATATCGGCTATGGGGCTGATGGTCTCGATCTTGGACCTGAAGGACGCGTCGTCGAGCGCCGGTATGCGCACGGTCGCCTGCAGGCCTTCGCGGAGCTTGCCTATATCGTACTCGTCGACCTCGGCGCGGAATTGGAGCCGCGCTATGTCCACCACGGTAGCGAGCTGGCTGTTGGCCGGCGCGTAATCCCCGGGGCCGAAATCGGGCTTGGACACGACGCCGGCGAAAGGCGCGCGCAGCGTAGCCTCGGCCAGGTCGCGCCTGGCCTGCTCCAGGGTAAGCGCGGCCTGCTCCACGGACAGTTCACCCGAGCGCCGAGCAAAGGCGGCACTGGCCAGCGCGTCGCCCGCCAAGTCCACCTGTTCCTGGGTGGCAGCCTTGGAAGCGAAAAGCGAGCGGCGTGATTCCAAGTCCGTTCCGGCCTTGGCCTCGGCCGCCTTCAGGCGTTCCAGGCTCACCTGCGCCTGCTTAAGCGCGAGCTCCGCCTGCGCGAGCGATTTCCGCAGCTCGGTATCGTCCATGACGGCCACGACGTCGCCGGCGGCGACCTTGGTGCCCTCGGAGAGGGCGAAGCGGACGAGGCCCGCCTGCCTATTCCTAAGCGCTACCTGGGCGGCGGCCTCGGCTACGGACACCGCTTCCACGGATATGCTGATCGTGCCGTTTACGGCTTCCGCGCTTAAAGGCGCGGCGGCCGCCGCGCTTTCCTCCGCGGGCTTCGAGAAAGCCAGTATAGCGACGGCCAGCGCCGCGAGCGCTATGCCGCCTATGATAATCAGCCTCAGAGTCTTATTATTTTTCGTGGCGCTCATTTAGTTTCCTCCGTAGCGTTTAGTGGATAGCGGGCGACGAGGGCAGCGTTCATGCGCGCGCGCTCGGCGTCCAGGGCCTTTGTTTTTGCGATATACGCGGCGCGCTCCGCATCCACGTCGGCCCTATCAAGGTCAAGGGACGTCACGGCGCCCTGAGCCGC
>JBGSKZ010000196.1:0-2140 GCA_041741035.1 Treponematales bacterium | reverse complement strand
CGCCCATGCAGTGGGACGGCGGCGCGCACGCGGGCTTTAGCCAGGCGGCGCCTTGGCTGCCGGTCAATCCCGATTATGGCGCAAAGAACGCGGCGGCCGAGGAATCCGACGCCTCGTCCCTCTTGTCCTGGTATAAGAAGCTGCTGCGGCTTCGCAGGGCCGAGCCCGCCCTGGCCTTAGGGGGGCTTCGCTGGCTGGACGCGCCGAAGGGCTGCCTGGCCTGGGAGCGCGAGCTCGGCGTCAGGCGCATCGACGTATACCTCAATTTCAGGCACAAGCCGGCGGCCATAGCCACGCCGGGCGGCGCCGTGCTCCTCGGCAGCGCCCAGCGCCAGGGCAGGAGCGCCCAGGATCCGGACGGGCGCGTCAGGCCGGGCGAGCGCATCCTGGAAGCCTATGAAACGCTCGTGCTGGCCTTGCCCTGAGCGCGTCACTGCGTCGACGTCCAGCGCGGTCAAGGCCAAGGTCGCTATAGTCCTAACGCTGGTCGGTAAAATTCCGCGATAAGCCTGTACTATGCCCTTAAGGCTATCGAATAGTTGAGCGATGCCGCGGGCTTTCGGCCCAGGAACGGCGGCGATCGACGGAAAGCGGAATCCGGCAATGTCCACACTAAAGCTCGCGTATATAGGCGGCGGCAGCCGCGAATGGGCCCGCAAGCTCTTTTCCGACCTGAGCCTCGACGATGGTCCGGGCGGCGAGGTCGCGCTCTATGACCTGGACGAGGCGGCTGCGCGGTTGAACGCGGAGTACGCGGCTCGGCTCCTTGGCCGGAGCCCGTCCAAGTGGCGCGTCAGCGCGGTGGCCGCACCCGAGCAGGCGCTCCGCGGCGCGGACTTCGTGGTCATGTCCATCCTGCCGGGGAGCTATGATCAAATGGAGGCCGAGCTCAAGGCCTCGGCGGACCAGGGCCTTTTGTACCCCGTAGGGGACAGCGCCGGCCCCGCGGGCCTATCCCGGGGCGTGCGCAGCGCCGCTATATACAGCGCTTACGCGCGGCTCTTCGAGAGGCACTGCCCCGGCGCGTGGATCGTCAACCTTACCAATCCCATGGCGCTCTGCCTAGGAGCGTTGAAGAAGGAAGCGCCGGCTCTCAAGCTCGTGGGCGTTTGCCACGAGGTGGCCCATGTTGCCGGCGCGCTTATGGCCGCGGCAAAGGCGGCGGGGCTCGAGCCGCCTGAGCACTATGGACAACTGTCATTCTCCTCGTGGGGCCTTAACCACTGCACCTTCATAGACCGCGCGAGCTTGGGCGGAACGGAGCTACTGCCGCTCTGGCTCGAGGGCTTCCGCGCCAGGGGCGGTTTTGAGGTGCATACGAAAGCTTCCATCGCCGCTCGCGACGACTATTTCCGCTCGGAGGACAGGGTAAAGGCCTTTGTCCTTGAAAGCCTGGGCGTACTGCCCTCGGCGGGCGACCGGCATCTGGTCGAATTCCTGCCCGGCTACCTCCGCTCGGCCTCGGAATTGGAGCGCTACGGGGTGGCCCGCACGCCCGTATCCTTCCGCCGAGAGCGGGCCCTCGCTTCCGAGCGCAAGGCGCGGGACTTCCTGACCGGCGCGAGGCCAGTCCTGAGCGAGCCCTCGGGAGAGATCGTGCTACCCTTAATCCAAGCCCTATCCGGCCAGAAGGAGCTGCGGGCCAGCTTCGTCCTGCCTAACGAAGGCCAGCTCCCTTTCCTTCCCCGGGGCTCCATGGTGGAGACCATGGCCCAGGTTTCCGCGCGCGGCTTAGCGCCGGAGCGCGCGCCTCTTCCTCCTCCTTATCTGGCGCGGCTGCTCGAAGGCCATGCCGCGTCCTACGCGAAGACCCTGGACTATGTTTGGTCGGAGCGGGATAGCGACTTGATCGAGGCCCTTCTGCTCGATCCCGCCGCCGGCCTGAGCCCTGAACGCGCCGGCGAGCTTGCCCTGCTCATTAAGGAAATAAATCGCCCCTGGCTGCAGTCGCGCGACGCGGCCGGGCTGGCCGTATGACGGCCTTAGGCAAGCCTCCGGCTAGCCGCCCGTTAGGCCTGGCCTTTCCCTTCGGCCTGCGCGCCCACGATTACGGCCGCAATACTGCCGAAGGCTTGGCCTCCCGCCTGGCGGCCGCCGGAGCGAGCCATGCTCAGCTGGCCCCTTCCAAGGCCATCGAGGG
>JBGSKZ010000195.1:0-1113 GCA_041741035.1 Treponematales bacterium | reverse complement strand
GCTGTGCCTGCCGCTCTACCATCTGGTTTCCGAGACCGGGCTTGAGGAGGCCAGGGGGCGAAGCGGCAATAGGCTCGTGGCCGCGGCCTTAAGCGCCGGAGCCAAGACGCCGGCGGCTATAGGCCGGGAGCGTCCGTCCACGCTCGTGCTGGGCAACGAGGGCTGGGGCCTGCCTGACGGCGTGCTCGGGCGTTGCGACGATACGGTCATGCTGCCCATGGCAAGGGGCGTGGACTCCCTCAACGTGGGCGCCGCCGGAGCCATACTCATGTGGGAACTGTTCCCCCGGGCGGGCTGAGCTTGCCGGTTTGACTAAAGCCCCGTTAGCGTCTACAATAGGCCTAGGTATGAGCAAGACCCAAGCCACCGATTTCGATGTCGGTCAACGTATTGTGTACCCCAGCCAAGGGGTAGGCAAGATCATCGATCTCCAAGACAAGTCCTTCAAGGACAATAGCATACTCTACTACACCATATATCTGGAATTTTCGGATATGACTGTCATGGTGCCGGTGGATAAGGCTATAGAACTGGGCATACGGGCGATAGTCAGCAAGGCCGAGGCGGAACGCGCCCTGGACTTCATCGCCGAAGAGTATGCCCCCATCCCCTCGGACTGGAAATTGCGCTACCAGATGAACCTTGACCTTTTAAAAAAGGGCTCGGTCATGGACATAGCCAGCGTCGTGCGGTCCCTGTACCATCGTTCCAAGATAAAGGAATTGCCCATCCTGGAGCGCAAGCTCTACGATTCGGCCCTCAACCTCCTGCAGGACGAGATCGCCTTCTCCTTGGGAAAATCCAAGGACGAGATAGGCGAGCTTATCCGCTCCCGCCTCGAGAGCTAAGCGCCGATGGCGTTCTGTGCGGTCGTCGTCGCGGCCGGCAAGAGCGCCCGCTTCGGCGGCATCAAGAAAGAATACCGTATCCTCGACGGCCTGCCCGTGCTGGCGCGCTCGCTCGCCCTCTTCCTGGACTATCCGGGCTGCCTCGCCTGCGCCGCTGTGATACCGCCGGGCGGCGAGGACGAGGCGCGCGCCGTGCTGGGCGGGGCTTTTATGTCCGCCTACGGCGGGCGGCTCCTTCTCGTAGCCGGCGGCGAGCAGCGGGAGA
>JBGSKZ010000194.1:0-2037 GCA_041741035.1 Treponematales bacterium | reverse complement strand
CCGCCACCGGCTTGACCGCGGCTACTCGCTCCTCTGCGCGGCCGACCCCGAGGCCCTGCTGGCCCGCGGCTACGCGGTAGTGCGCAAAGAAGGCGGCGGCCGCTCCATACGCCGGGCCGATGAGCTCGAGCCGAACGACAGGATAGCCATACGCTTCGCCCGGGGCAGCGCCCGGGCCATCGCACAGGAGATACAGCCATGAAGAATTTCGAGGAACGGCTTAAGCGCCTAGAGGAGCTTGCCGAGCGCATAAAGGACCAGGATATAGCCCTGGAAGAGGCGGTGTCGGTATTCGAGGAAGGGGTGAAGCTTTCCAAGGGCCTCGAGCGGGACCTGGAGAAGATCGAGGGCAAGGTGGAAATACTCTTAAACCAGCCCGCCTCGAGCGAGGAAAAGCCGGAACTGGAACTCTTCGAAGACGAGGACTAAAAAGGAGCCGACTTCAGGAGGGGCAGGACGAAGGGCAGCAAGGCGCGGTCGGATTCCGCGAGGTCTAAGTCCTGGAGCTCCTCCGCTCCCAGCCAGCGCAGCTCGTCGTGCTCCCGCAGCTCCTTAGGCTCGCCCAGCAAATCCACGCGCAGGGCGGATAGGCCATAGAGCTTCGCTCCGTTCGCGAACTGCGATTCGCCCAGAACCGGCCCCACCGCCACGGCCACGCCGAATTCCTCGTCGTACTCGCGTATGAGCGCGGCCTCGTCGCTCTCGCCGGGCTCGCACTTTCCGCCGGGGAATTCCCACTTGCCGCCCAGCGCTCCGCCAGGCTTGCGCCTGCCCACGAGCACGCGCGCTTGGCGCAGGGCTATGCCGGCTACCGATCGGCCGGCGGGCTTAGAGGAAGAGGACATTCGCGAAGAGGAAATGCACCAGGCCGCTTACCATGGCTATGATGCCCACGACGCGCTTATTGGCGATAAAAATCTTGTCCAGCTTATCGATGGCATCGGTCGTTACGCTCGCGGTGGAGCGGTAGAATTCCAGGAGGAGCGTAACGCCGACGCCCATGCCGGCCACGGAGGGCAGAAGATCGCCCACGACGGGAACGTCGCCCCGCATGACGGTGAGGAGCTTGAAGAAGCCCACCGTGAAGGTGAGTATGCCCATAATCAGGCGCACGGTCTGGTCTTTCATAAAAACGCGTATGCCGTCGAAGAGGCTGCCCCGGGGCTCGCTTTCGAAGCTGTAGAGCGCGTAGCCGGCTACTATGTTTAAAAGGACGCTGAGCAGGTAAAATTGTATCATGCTCACATCTCCAAACCTACAAGATGAGACCGCGCGGGCCTTGTTCACTTTTTACCATACTGGAAAGCCCCTCTGCGGTCAAGTTGAAGCGAAGGCTGCGGAGCGCGGCCAGGAGGCTCGCCGTGCCCTTAACGCACGCGGGCGGCCAACTGCACCGACTCGTTGGCCAGGCTCAGCACCGCCGCCGACCACTCGGGTTTGGCAAGGGCTGGCAGGCGCAGCTTTATCTCGTTCTGGCCCGGCACCATGATGGCGTTGGCCACGGCGTCGCCCACGGTCAGGGCAAGCTCCACCGTGCCCGGAATTTCCGCGCCCCTCGCCCGCGCCCGTACCACGGTCAAATACACGTCGCCCTCGAACCACAGGGCGTCCAGGCTATAGCCGTAGCCTCCCATGACCGCCTTGTCCCTCGAACCGCTCACCCAGTTCACGATGAGCGAGCCCGCGACGATAAGGGTAAGGGTGAAAAAAAGGAAGCTCAGCGAGCGCGTGGCCGTCAGGGTCTTGATGAGCCCGGGCCGTTTTCTATTGTGCAGGCTCTCGGCGAAGCGCGCGTACGGCCCCGCCCTATCCAGCCGCTCCTCCCGCTTGTAATAGTACTGGAGGTTCTTTTTATCGTCTTTTTCCCTGGTCTCCCACTTAGGCACGCGAGGCCTCCTTATAAAGCAGCGACGCGAGCGCGTCGGGAAGGGATGAAGCGTCGAAGAATCCTACGCTCCGCGCGAGGTCTCGCCCGGCCAGGCCATGGGCTATGACGGCGGCGCGAGCCGCGTCGAAGGCCTGGGCTCCTCGGCAGAG
>JBGSKZ010000193.1:0-4157 GCA_041741035.1 Treponematales bacterium | reverse complement strand
CCGGCTTGGCCATGGAGCGCGCGGGCGCCGCCGGGGCGTTCAATTCCGCGCTTTCCTGGAGGACGCTATCGGCCCAAAGGCCTTTCTCGGCGCTTCTGCCGCAGGAGGAAAGCCCGAGGGCCAGGATAAGGGCCGAGAGGGCGAGAGCCGCGCGGGGGACCAGGGTGAGCGTTCCGCGTCTTAACATAGCTTCTCCTTGCGCGCGGCGATGGCCGCGCTTCTATATCCAGCCATGGCCGGGTACCAGGCGCTTAGGGCCGGCGTCCTTAGCGGCCGCCATAGCGACCGCCCTGCCCGCCTCTTCGCCGCGAGGATCCTGAGCCCGTTTCGGCGCTTCGTAGTACGCTACGTTCCACAAGAACAGGCCGCGGGCCGGAGCGGTAGCGCCCGCCGCGTTCCGGTCCTTGGCTTCGAGTATAGCTTTAAGCGCCCCGTCGGGGGCTCCGGCCCGCTCCAAGCCCACCAGGGTACCGACGAGGGAACGCACCATGCGCCAGAGAAAGGCGTTGGCGGCTATATCGAATACGAGGCCATCCCCCTCCGCGTAAAAAGCCGCGTGGTGCAGGTAGCGGAAGCGATGCTCGCTGGGGTCTTTGGCCGCGGCGAAGGCCGTGCAGTCCAGCTCGCCGCGCAGGCAGGAAGCCAGGCGGTTGAGCTTGAGCAGATTGGGCCTATGCGCTATGCGCCAGGCGAAGCGGTCGCGGTGGGGCAGCGCTCGCGGAGAATGATAGAGGAAGTACTTGTAGCGGCGGAAGCGGGCGTCGTAGCGCGCGTGGAAATCCGGGTGGGCCTCCTCGGCCCGCACCACGCGCACATCGGGCGGAAGGTGCTTATTCAAGGCCAGGGTAAAGCGCTCGGCTGGAATGCTCGCTATATCGCTATGGAAATGGGCTACCTGGCCAGCCGCGTGCACGCCCGCGTCGGTCCTGCCCGCGCCTATGATCTGTACCCGGTGGCCGTGCATTTTAGCCAACGCTTTTTCCATTTCGTCCTGTACGGAGCGCTCGGCGCTTTGCCTTTGCCAGCCGGAAAACTCCGTGCCGTCGTAGGCCAGGCACAGCCGTATGGTACGGCTATTCCTCATCGTCGCCATCCTGCAATTCCGTTTTGAGACGCTCGTAAAGCTCGCGAGCCTTGTCCAGGAGGGGGCCTGGCTTGGATTTAGTCTTCTTGCCCAGGCCGAACATGCGGGCCACGGCTATCTTTGCGGACGCCAAGTGCTCCCTGCGCGCCGCATGGTCCTCTTTAGGCCCGTACTTGAGCTCCAAAATGGAGAACATGTACACGACGCCCTCGTGGCCGTAGTTTTTATCGGTGTCGGGGCCGAGGTTGCGCTGCGCCGAATAGACTTCCTTACCGCTCTGCTCAAGCTCTATGGCCAGGCGGTAGAAAAAGCGCGCCTTGCGGTAGAACAGGCCCGCCACGTAGTCCCAGTTCTCGTTCGGGCTTTTGCGATGCAAGTCGTTGCAGAGCCAGGCGGAGCGGATGGCGCACATGGCCGATTTAATAGTGGGCGAAAAGTCCTTGCCCGCGTGCTCATAGCAGAGCATGGCTAAATAGTAGCTGGCCGCGCCTTCGAGGAGCCCGCGAGCGCCTTGATAGTCGAGGCCCGAGAATATGCGCTGCACTTCTTCCACGCGGTACTCGATGCGATCCTGCAATACGGACCCGGCCTTTACGGCCATGGGCATGAAATCGGCCCTGAAAGCCGCGTAGAAGCAGGCCGGGCATACCTCTATCTCATAGCACAGGGGATAGACGTCGCCGTAGGCATGCAGGGGCTTGTAGGTCCTATGGAGCTCATCGGTAAGCTCGTCGGCGTTCACGCGCCCGGAAAACAGCTCCTCGCGGCGGAACGAAGCGTCGCACACGGGGCAACGGGTGGCCTCTTTCGCGTAAAAGCTGATCTTTCGTTCTTTATCCGGCTTCTTGGCCGCTTGCGTCCTCAGCACCTTAAGCCTCCATCACGACCATTGCTATGGCGTTATCGCGTTCGTGGGTAAGGGACAGATGTATGGTTTTCGCGCCGCTCGCCTCAAAGCGCGCGAGCGCGCTGCCGTAGAGCTCCATGCCGGGCTGCCCGTTGTGGTTATTGATGACCCGTATGTCCGCGAGGCGTATGCCTACGAGGCCGGTGCCGAGCGCCTTGCCTAGGGCTTCCTTGGCGGCGAAGCGCGCGGCGAGGGATAGCGCCGCCGAAGAACCCCTCGATAGCGCCGTGCTCAGTTCCAGCGGGTGGAAGAAGCGCTCGGTGAGGCCGGGCACGGAGAGCCAATGCTCTATCCGCCGCACGTGCACGACGTCCACGCCTATGCCCACGATCACGGCCGCGCCTCGGCGCCGCCTGGCAGGTAGGTCTCCACGCTTACCGTAATGACCATGGGCAGCCACGATTCCACGCTCATGCCTTCGGGGAAGCGTGGCGTAACCGCCACGGTGTGTACCCCCGGCTCCTCTACGCCGGACAGATCGGCCACGAATACGTCGGCGGCGGGCTCGTAGTTCTCCAGCTCGGAGCGGGCGGCCGCTATGCGCGCGGAGGCGAGGGGCAATTCAGATATGACGCGCAGGCCGGCCTTCAAGCCCTGCGGGCTGATGGGCAGGTCCGCGAAGGATTTATACACGACCGCCTTGCGGACTTCCGCTATGAATTCGACGCTATCGCTGCCGAGGAATTCCACCAGGGGATCCCTCGCCTGCAGCTGCACCCGCAGGGTAAAGTCGGCCGAACGGCCCGAGAGTTCCACGGATTCCGTGGACGCGTCCGCCAGGCTGGCCATGACGCTGGCGGGGCCGGCGGCCTCCACCGCGGGCGGGCTCAGGGAAAAGCCCACGAGCTCATAGCCGGGCTCGAGGAAGCCGCGGAAGCTAGGCAGCACGGCGAGCTGCTTCACCACCCGCGCCTCGAGCGAGAGCGCCAGCTCGCCTGGCTCCACGCTTATCTCCAGCGGGTCTATGCCGAGCGCCGAGCCGCGTTTCTCGATGATGACCGGCACGCGGAACACGCCGGGGGCCGTGAAGGGCCTCAGGTCGAGGGTAGCGACGAGATCGCGCTCGAGCACCGCGTATATGGCGTTCGACTCGCCCCTGAGCACCAGGCGCACCGTGCGCGGGTACTGGCTCGCCGGCACGATCTGGCCGTTATTGAGCACGGTGAGGGGCACGGACAGCGGGCGCTCCTCGAGCTTGTTCAGCTGATAGAACGAGAAGAGGGCTATGGCCGCGGCCAGGCTCAGCACTTTGGCCGCCCAGTCCTCAAAGAGCTTTTCCAGCTGGGGCTTAGGCATCGAGCCCCCCTTCCTCGCCGCCCGAGGCGCCGCTGAAGTCAAGGAGCCGGGCTAGCCTGCGCCGCAGCTCGGGCACGGGCAGGTCGTAATACAGCCGCGCGTCATAGACGAGCGACAAGGCCCCCGACTCCTCCGATACCACCAGCACCACCGCGTCGGATTCCTCGCTTATGCCTAAGGCCGCGCGGTGCCTCGTGCCGAAGCTGCTCATGATGTCCTGCTGCTGGGACAGGGGCAGGAAACAGCCGGCCGCCGCTATCCTCGCTTCTTTTATGATGACCGCGCCGTCGTGCAGCGGGGTATCGAATTCGAAAATCGACAGGAGGAGGCTCGTGCTCAATTCGCCGTCTATCCTGGTGCCGCGCTCCACGATATCTTCCAGGGCCACGAAGCGCGTGAACACGATGAGCGCGCCGCGCCGCTTGCCCGAGAGTATTTCGGCGGCGTGCAGGATGGAATCGAGCTGGGTGGAGCGCGGGGCGTTGCTGCGGCGGAAGAAGCCGCCCTGACCGAGCTTTATGAATATCTTGCGCAGCTCAGGCTGGAAGATGATGGCCAAGGCTATGACGAGGCCCGGGGCCAAGAGGTTGAGCACCCAGGAGAGCGTATCGAGCTTAAGGAAGAAGGCAATGGCGTAGACTATGACCAGGAGGGCGGCGCCCCGCGCCAATTGTACCGCCTGGGTCTTGATGAGGAGCCTATAGGTGCGGTAGATGAGGTACGCGAGTATGAGTATATCCAAAGTCGGGCGCGCCCATGCGTTAAAGAACGCGGCGACGGCGTTTATGCTCATTCGTACCCTCTATGCCTTTCCTGGACCGCCCCGGGCGCGGTACGCTCTCTACGCGCTTAGCCGCGGCCGGGCACGCC
>JBGSKZ010000192.1:0-2247 GCA_041741035.1 Treponematales bacterium | reverse complement strand
GCCGCGCGCTCGCGCGTGGGCATAGGCCACGTACGCTACGCTACCCACGGCGGCGGCGGCCTGGCCAACGCGCAGCCCCTGGCGGTCGACTGCAACAAGGGGCGCATAGCCCTGGCCCATAACGGCAACCTGTCGAACGGTTCGGCCTTGAAAGCCGAGCTCTTCGACGGCGGTTCCATATTCCAGACTACCAGCGATTCCGAGCTCATACTTCACCGCATAAGCCGCTCTTCCGCCACCGGTATAGAAGCCATACTCAGGGACGCCCTGTCCGGGGTGGAGGGTGCCTACAGCCTCTGTATGATATGGGACGGCGCCCTCGTCGCCCTGCGGGACCCTATGGGCTTCCGGCCCCTGCATCTCGCCAGGCACGGCGACGCCTGGCTCGTGGCCAGCGAGACCTGCGCCTTGCACGCCTTGGGCCCCATGGATTGGCGCGAGGTGGAGCCCGGGGAGTGCATAATCGTCGACGGCGACGGTTTGCGCTCCTTTTTTTTAGCGCCCGCGCCGCGCAGGTCCCGCTGTATTTTCGAATCGATATACTTCGCGCGGCCCGATTCCTATGTGTTCGGCCGATCGGTACACGGCGCCCGTATGGCCTTGGGCGCCGCCATGGCGCTGGATGACGATCTGCGCCCGGACGTGGTCGTGCCCGTGCCCGATTCGGGCACATTGGCCGCCCTCGGCTACGCCCAGGCCTCGGGAGCGCCCTTCGCCTTCGGCCTTACCCGCAACCACTACGTGGGCCGCTCCTTCATACTGCCGTCCAAGGGCGAGCGCGACCTGGCGGTGCGCATGAAGCTACACGCGGTACGCGAGGTGGTGAACGGCAAGAAGGTGGTCATAGTAGACGATTCGCTGGTGCGCGGCACGACCAGCGGCATCATAGTGCGGCTCCTCCGCGAGGCGGGGGCCTTCGAGGTGCATCTGCGCCTGTCCAGCCCCGAGCTCAAGTGGCCCTGCTACTACGGCATAGACATACCCACGCGCGAGGAGCTCATATCGAACCGGCTGGACCCCGCGGGCATAGCGGCGTACACCGGCGCCGACAGCGTGCGCTTTCTGGGCGTGGAGCGGCTCAGGGCTGCGCTCGACGCGCCCGAGGCCGAGTACTGCTGCGCCTGCTTCGACGGAAACTATCCCTGCCCGGTATACCAAGGCGTATAAAGCCTCAAGGAGCATGACATGGCTATAGACTACCTATCCTCCGGCGTCGACATGGAAAAGGGCGACGAGTTCGCCGATTTTATACGGGGACTGCCTTCCCGCGCCGTGGACAAAGGCATAGGCGGCTTCGCCGGCGGCGTCAGCCTCAAGGCCATGCTGGGCATGAAGGATCCCGTGCTCATGACCACCACCGACGGCGTGGGCACGAAGCTGCTCGTGGCCAAGAAGCTGGGCCGCTGGGACACCATAGGCATAGACCTCGTCGCCATGAACGTGAACGACCTTATCGTGTGCGGCTGCAAACCCGTCAATTTCCTCGATTACATAGCCTGCGGCGGCATAGACGAAGCGAAGCTCCACGCCGTCATCAAGGGCATCGTGGAGGGTTGCGAGCAGGCCGACTGCCTCCTTACCGGCGGCGAAACCGCCGAGATGCCCGACCTCTACGCACCCGACGATATCGATCTGGCCGGATTCTGCGCCGGCGTCGTGGACCGCGCCGATATCCTGCCGCGACTCGGGGCCATGGCCGAGGGCGACGCGATCATAGGCCTGCCTTCGAGCGGCGTGCACTCCAACGGCTACTCGCTGGCCAGGAAATGCGTGCGCGACGACGACGACGCGGCCTGGGAAGGGCTGCTTACGCCCACGCGCATATACGTGCGCGAGCTTAGCGCGCTTCTGGCCACCGGAACCGTGCTGGGCGCGGCCCATATAACGGGCTCGGGCCTAGAGGGCAATTTCGAGCGGGTCGTGCCCAAAGGCCTTAAAGGGGATTTTAGCTGGGACTGGGAGCGCCCCGCCATTTTCGGCCGCATTCAAAAGGGCGGCGCGGTGGCCGAGGAAGAGATGCGCCGCGTCTTCAACCTGGGCGTAGGCATAGCCTTGGTGTGCAAGGCCCGCGACGCCGACGAGCTTTTATCCCACGCCAAGTCCAAGGGCATAGAGGCCTTCAGGATGGGGCGCCTGGTCCGTGGCTAGGCTCGCGGTACTGGCCAGCGGGAACGGAAGCAATTTCGAGGCCCTGGCGCTCGCGGCCCGCGGCGCCGGCCATGAGCCCTGCCTCCTGATATGCGACCG
>JBGSKZ010000191.1:0-1601 GCA_041741035.1 Treponematales bacterium | reverse complement strand
GGCGACCGCGGGGCCGCCGGGGGTCCTCGGGCGGGGAGAAGCAAGCTCGGCCACGCGGGTAAGGCACATGAGGGACTCGAGCCCGTTGACGATGGCGCCGCAGCTGCCGCATGAGCCGTGATGGCAGGAATGGCGGTAGGCGGGCACGGCCGGTCCGCCCTCGTCCTCCTCGCGGCCGCGGAAGCGTTCCAGTAGCTCGAGCACGGTGGAGCTCTCGGGAAAGTCGCCATGGAGCTCGGCATAGCCTTGGCCATCGCGCACGCGAAGTACTACGTTCATGATAGGCCTACTCCTTCTGGCTCGCTATGCAGAAAACGGTCAAGCTCCCGCCAGGAAGGCAGCGCGTAATCGGCCGTGCGGCAGGGCTCCTCTATGCCCAGGCGCGCGCACACTAGGTCCGCCGTCTTTTCCGCCATGATGCGCAGGGCCGTGGCCTTGCCTCCTATGAGGGTAGCCATGCCGGCCACGTCCTGTGCCTCGTGCTCGAGCACCGCGAAGTCGCGACTTATGGCGCGCCCCTCCTCGTCGCTATGCGCCTTGCCCGCCAAGGGCCTGGCCGCCGCCCAGGCGGCATGGAAGGGCGCGCTAGAGAAGCCCGGCGCGAGCTCGTCGGCCCGTCTCAGGAGGAAATCTATCTCGGCCTTGCCCGGCATGACGGCCTCGGGCGATTCGGCGCGGCTCTGGGTGCTGCCTATGATGGTAAGCCCCCGCTGCGGCACCAGTATGTCGCCGTCCCCGGGGGGCGCAAGGCGCGATAGCACCATGTCGCTGAGCCTGCCCCGGACGGCCACCATGGCGCCGGGGGCCGGCGTTATGGCTATGTCGAGGCCGGCCAAGGCTCCCACCCTGCCCGCCCAGGCGCCCGTGGCGCTTACAAGGTAATCAAAGCCCACGCGTTCTTCGGCGCCATCCGGCCCCTTAAGCAGGGCGCTTATCGCGCGTCCGCCCTCGCGCTCTATGGCTATGAGCTCGGTAAAGGTGCGCAACTCTGCGCCTAAGACCGCCGCTGCGGCCAAGAATGAAGCGGGCAGGCGATACGCGTCGAAGCTGCCGTCGGGCACCCATACGCAGCGCTTGGCTGCCGGATTGATGACGGGCTCCCAGAGCCGCGCCTGGCCCACGCTGACTTCGCGCGCGGGTATGCCAGCCTCCAGGCAGGCCGAAATAAAGCGCGGGGCGTAGTCCGCGTCGTCGTCGCCTACGGCCACGAAAACGCCGCCGTTATACTCGATGGCCTGGGGCGCGATGCGGCGCAGTATGAGCGTTTCTTCCATGCACTCGCGGGCTATGGCGCGATCGCCCAGCGCGTAGCGGGCGCCCGAGTGCAGCTGGCCGTGGTGCCGGCCAGTGGTGCCCGAGGTGAACTCGCCCTTTTCCACGAGCAGCACGGACAGGCCGCGCAAAGACAGGTCGTAGGCGAGCGCGGCTCCCGAGCCGCCCCCGCCGATGATGCATACGCGGGCGCCGTGGCGGCGCTCTATAGGAGGGCTGAACATGGGCTCAGTATAGGCGAGGCCGGCCCTTAGGGCAAGCGACCCGGGCTTTTAGCGCAGGGGCGGCTCGGGCGGCTGCCTGCGCTGCGGAGCCCCGGACAGGCTCAC
>JBGSKZ010000190.1:0-1112 GCA_041741035.1 Treponematales bacterium | reverse complement strand
AGCCCGGCCGAGATAGAGGAAATGTTCCCCGGTGTAGAGCCCGCTCTTTTCCGCGTGCACAAGTGGCGGAGCGACGTCCTTACCCTGGGCGAGGTGCCCGCCTCGTACATCAAAGAGCTATCCGAGGGCAAGCTATCCTTTTCCTGGCCCGCGCAGGCGAACAGGCTCTTAGTCGAGGGCGGCCATGACCTCATACTCTCCCTGGGGCAGGTGGTGCCCCATGAGGTCATAGGCATGGCCAATTACAACAAGAATATTTTCATAGGTGCGGGCGGCAGCGAAGGCATAAACAAGAGCCACTACCTGGGCGCCGTCTACGGCATGGAGCGCATCATGGGCAGGGCCATCAACCCGGTGCGCCTCGTGCTCAACTACGCCCAGGAGCACTTCGCCAAGGCCCTGCCCATCGTGTACGCGCATACCGTGGTGGCCAGGCAGCCCGACGGCAGCCTGGCGGTTAAGGGCCTCTACATGGGCGACGACGAGCAGTGCTTCCTTAAGGCCGCCGAGCTTTCGCTCAAGGTGAACTTCACCATGCTCGAAAAACCGTTGCGCAAAGTAGTCGTATACCTCGATCCCAAGGAATTCCGCAGCACCTGGCTGGGCAACAAGAGCGTGTACCGCACGCGCATGGCCATAGCCGACGGCGGCGAACTCCTCGTGCTTGCCCCCGGCGTAAAGGAATTCGGCGAGGACCGCGAGATAGACCGCCTCATACGCAAGTACGGCTATAGCGGCACCGACAAGGTTATACGCCTCGTTGAGTCCGAGCCCGAGCTGGCCGGCAACCTATCGGCGGCCGCCCACCTCATACACGGCTCGTCGGAAGGCCGCTTCTCCATAACGTACGCGCCGGGGCATTTAAGCCGCGAGGAGACCGAGGGCGTGGGCTTCGGCTACGCCGAGCTCGCCGCCGCGCTCAAGCGCTATGATCCTGCCACCCTGCGCGAGGGCTACAACACCCTGAGCGACGGCGAGGAAATTTTCTATATATCGAACCCCGCGGTAGGCTTATGGGCCCACCGCGACCGCTTCGTCGACTGACGAAGACTACAAGGAGCGCGAACATGGATAAGAAAGCCGACATTGGCCTCATAGGCCTCGCGGTCATG
>JBGSKZ010000189.1:0-5458 GCA_041741035.1 Treponematales bacterium | reverse complement strand
CGAGCGCGTGCGCGCCGCCGGCGCGGGCCTGGGGGGCATATTGACGCCCACCGGCGTGGGCACCGAGGTGGAACAGGGCAAGCAGAAAATCCTGCTCGGCGATAAAGCCTACCTGCTCGAAGAGGCGCTTCCCGGCGACGTGGCGCTCTTGAAGGCCAAGAGGGCCGATAAGGCGGGTAACCTCGTGTATTCGAAGACCGCCAGGAACTTCAATCCGCTCATGGCCACGGCCTGCAAGCTGGTCATCGTGGAGGTGGAGGAACTGGTGGAGATTGGCGACATAGATCCGGATCAGGTGCATACGCCGAGTATCTTCGTCGATTATATCGTAATGGCGAATGAGGAGGCAGGCGCATGATCGAATACGCGGAAAATAAAGAAGTCATAGCTAAGCGCATAGCCCGCTTCTTTAAGAGCGGCGACGTGGTGAACCTCGGCATAGGGCTGCCCACCTATGTGGGTAATTTCATACCGGAAAACGTTACCGTGATCCTGCAGTCTGAGAACGGCCTCATAGGCTTAGGCCCCGCCCCCTCCAAGGATCAAATCGATAAGGACCTTACCAACGCGGGCGCCATGCCCGTTACCATACTACCCGGCGGCGCCTTCTTCGACTCGGCCGTTTCCTTTGGCATCATTCGCGGCGGGCACGTGGATTATACCGTGCTCGGCGTGCTCGAGGTGGACCAGGACGGCAACCTGGCCAACTATAAGATACCCGGCAAGATGGTGCCAGGCATGGGCGGGGCCATGGACCTTACCACGGGTTCGCGCGTGGTCATAGCGGCCACGACGCACCTGGAGAAATCCGGCGCGTCCAAGCTCAAGCAGCGCTGCTCGCTGCCCCTTACCGCGGTGCACGAGGTGGATATCGTGGTTACGGACGTGGGCTTTTTCGAGATCATGGGCGGCAAGTTCCACCTCATCGAATACTTCCCACCCTATACCCCCGAGTGGATACGCGAGCATACCGACGCGGATATCGTGGTGCGCGAAGGCTGCGCCGCCTGCGAATTTTAAGGAGACAAGCATATGAACGATAGCTATATCATGAGCGCCGCCAGGACGGCGATCGGTTCCTTCGGCGGCTCGCTAGCGAACGTGAGCCCGGTGGATCTGGGCGCGTGCGTGGTCAAGGCCGCGCTTGAGCGCGCGGGGCGCTCGCCCGAGGAAGTGGACGAGCTGCTCTTAGGCTGCGTGCTGCAGGCCGGGCTCGGCCAGAACGTGGCTAGGCAGGTGCTCGTCAAGGCCGGCCTGCCCATAGAGCGAACGGCCATGACCGTCAATATGGTATGCGGCTCCGGACTCCGCGCGGTGGCCGCGGCCGCCCAGGCTATCAAGGCAGGCGACGCGGGCCTCGTGCTGGCCGGCGGCGCCGAAAACATGAGCATGGCCCCCTACATCCTTAAGCAGGCGCGGACCGGCTACCGCATGGGCAACGGCGAACTCGTCGACTCGATGATATACGAGGGACTTACCGATATATTCAACGGCTACCACATGGGCATAACGGCCGAGAACGTGGCCGCGAAGTACGGCCTATCCCGCGAGGAGCAGGACGCCTTCGCCGCGGCCAGCCAGAACAAGGCTGAAAAGGCCCTTGCCCAAGGCCGCTTCAAGGACGAGATCGCGCCCGTGGTCATGCCCCAGAAGAAGGGCGATCCCGTCGTATTCGCCGTGGACGAATTCCCGCGGGCCGGCGTCACGGCAGAGGCCCTGGCCAAGCTCAGGCCCGCGTTCAAGCCCGACGGCAGCGTAACCGCGGGCAACGCCTCGGGCATAAACGACGGAGCCGCCGCCCTGCTCGTCGCCTCAGAGGCGGAGGCCAGGAAGGGTACGCCCATGGCCAGGATAGCCTCTTATGGCTGGCATGGCTGCGACCCCGCCGTCATGGGGCTCGGCCCTATAGAGGCGGTGCGCCTCGCCCTGAAGAAGGCCGGTTGGGCCATGGCCGATATCGACCTTATCGAGGCTAACGAAGCCTTCGCGGCGCAGAGCCTGGCCGTGGCGCGGGAGCTTAAGTTCGACATGGCCAAGGTGAACGTGAACGGCGGGGCCATAGCCTTGGGCCACCCCATAGGAGCCTCCGGCGCGCGCATACTGGTTTCGCTCCTGTTCGAGATGCAGAAGCGAGGGGCCAAGAAGGGCCTTGCCACGCTCTGCATAGGCGGAGGCATGGGCATAGCGCTCTGCGTGGAGCGTTAACGCCCGCGGCAAAAAAAAAACGGCCGGATGGAGGGAAATGTTCCCCCGTCCGGCCTTATCGTTTTTGGCCCGCCCTATCCTAGGCTTTTGCCCAGAGCTTTATGAGCTCTATGACCGTATCGACGCCCAGCACCATTTCCGAAGCGCTCGCCCATTCGAAGCGCCCGTGGAAGTTATGCATGCCGGCGAAGATATTCGGCGTGGGTATGCCCATCTCGGTGAGCCTGGCGCCGTCGGTGCCGCCGCGTATGGGCTTGGAGTAGGGCTCCGCGCCGGCCTTCTGTGCCGCCGCGTAGAGGAGCTCGAGCACGCGCGGGCTCTCGTCCAGCTTCTTCTTCATGTTGAGGTACTGCTTCTTAAACTCCACCGTTACCGATCCGCCGGGGAACTGGGCCTCCACGGCCGCGGCGAAAGCCTTCATGGCGGCCATGCGCCGTTCCATGCCCTCGTCGCTGAAGTCCCGGAGCAGGATATCGAGCTTAGCCTCCTCGAGGCCGCCCTGTATTTCATGGGGATAGAAGTAGCCGTACCAGCCGTCCGTGGCCTCGGGGCTCTCGCTGCGGGGCAGCATGGCGCAAAAGGCGCCGGCCATGCTTACCGCGTTGGCCATTACGCCGCGCGCGTATCCGGGATGGGAGGCTTTGCCCTTGAAGCGCACGACGGCCTCGTAGGCGGTGAAGCATTCCGATTCGATTTCCCCGCCCTTGCCTCCGTCCAGGGTATAACAGGCGGCCGCCTGCAGCTTGGACATGGGGAAGAGGTCCATGCCTTTGCCCGTCTCCTCGTCCGGCGTGAATATAGCGTAGAGGGGGCCGTGCAGTATGGAGGGATCCTTGCGCAGCGCGTTGAAGGCGGTCATGACTATGGCTATGCCCGCCTTGTCGTCGGCGCCGAGCAGGGTGGTGCCGTCGGTGACTATGAGGCTGTCCCCCGCGTAATCGGCCAATTCCGGGAAGTCGGCGGGGTCGAGGGTCCAGCCGGGCGACAGCTGAAGGGCCTTGCCGTCGTAGCCCGCGACTACCCGCGGCTTAACGTCCTTGCCGCTCACGTCGCTGGAGGTGTCCACGTGGGCCATGAAGCCTATGGAGGGAAGGTTCTCCCTGCCCGGGCTGGCAGGCAGCCTGGCGATCACGTAGCAATGGTCGTCTATGGATACATCCTGTATGCCTATGGCCTTGAGCTCCTCCACGAGGAGGCGGGCAAGGTCCCACTGCGAGGGCGTCGAGGGTATGTCCTGGTTATGGCGGTCGCTCGTAGACTCGATTTTTGCGTAGCGTACGAGGCGTTCGATGAGTTCGCCGGTATGCGGCCGGGCGAGTATGGCTGCGTAGTCTTTCATGCGGCCAGTATGGCCCGAGTCGCGGAATTGCGCAAGACGATTTGGCGCTCCGGCCGCCCAGCGGAGACGCTGGCTGAGGCTCCGGCCGCCCAACGGAAGAGCCGGCCGCCCAACGGAAGAGCCGGCTGAGGCATAGGCCGCTCCGCCGCCGGCCCCCGCTTATCCCTCGTCGGGGAAAACCCTTGCCATACTGCGGCTAGCGTCTATAATTAGCAAGATGAAGAAAAAGTCATGGCGCACAAAGCTATCCCTTGCGCTGGCCATATCGTTGCTCTTTCTTGCTGCCCCCTTATGGGCTCAGTACAGGCTTTTCGACCTGCTTGATGACCATGCCGCTATCATGCTTCTCATCGACCCGGATACCGGAGCCATAGCCGACGCGAACGAAGCTGCCGCGGAGTTTTACGGCTATACGGCCGACGAGCTCAGGTCCATGAACATCAAAGCCATTAATATGGTCGGCGATAAAGAGATAGCCGCCGAACTTGAGCGGGCGCGGATAGAAGAGCGCAGCTATTTTATCTTTCCCCACCGTAGGGCGGACGGCTGCGTAGTCACCGTAGAAATATACAGCTCGCCCGTGATTCAGCCGGGCACGGGCAAGCGCTTCCTGCTTTCCATCATCCACGATATAGGGGGCAAGCATCTCGAAGAGCGCATGATGGAGGAGTATAGGCAGAAGCTGAACGATCTGCTGGCGCGTCGCGCCGACGAGTTGGCCTCGTCGCGCGTCCTCAGCATAGGCGCGAGCTCCGCCGCGCTATCCTTGCTGGCGCTAGGCCTCGTGCTGGCCCTTTCCATAAGGCAGCAGCGGCGAGGCGCCCGAGCCCTCGAGCGGGCGCTCAAGGAGAAGACCGCCCTGTTTAAGGAATTGCAGCATAGGGTGAAGAATTCGCTCGCCACGATGGCTTCCATCGTGAGCATCGAGGCGAGCCTCGCAGAGAGCGGCGAGGCCAAGTCCGCATTAACCGCGCTGAACGGCCGTATCGACACGATAGCCACCCTCTATGGGCATATGCACGCGAGCGAGCTTCCCGAGGCCCTGGATGCGGGAGCGTACCTGCGCGCCATAGCGGAAGGGCTGTATGCCGGCTGCGGCGCGGCCAGCCTCGGGCTCGCGCTGAGCTTCGACATCGACGCCTGCGAACTGGACAGCAAGCGGGCGTCGAGCCTGGGCCTCATCGCCAACGAGCTCCTTACCAACGCCATCAAGCACGGCCTGCGCGCGGAACATGGCGAGCTGCGCCTGAGCTTTAAGAAGGAAGGCGATGAACTGCTCCTATCCGTATGGGATAACGGCGCGCCTCTCCCGGCCGGCTTTTCTCCTATGGGCCAGAAAGGCTTCGGCCTCGTCATGGCCTCCGAGCTGGCTAAGCAGCTGGGCGGCGCTCTTGCCTGCACAAGCGGCGACGGCGTCACGTTTTTCCTGCGCTTTCCCTTAATTAGTTCTCTGAACCTTATTGCTAACGCAAGCAAGGGTTAGCTGGCGCGCGTATTGGCTCCATGGAGGTAACCACCATGGAGCCACCCTTCTGTCCCAATCCCCGCTGCGCCCACCACAACGATAGCCGGAAAGACTATCGGGACTATTGGCGCAAGTTCGGCTTCCACGACACCCTTGTCGTGGGACTCGTCCAGCGCTTCCGCTGCAAGGCCTGTGGCAAGACCTATTCGACGCGAACCTTCTCTAATCAGTACTACACCAAGCGGATTATCGACCTGAAGGAGATTCATCGGAGCCTCTCTCAGGGCGAATGCATCAGCGCTATCGCGCGCCATCTAGGCTGCACCTTGGAGAGCGTCCAGAATAGGATCGATAGGCTCGGTCGCGCGTCTATCGCTGCCCAGGCGAGCATCCTTGAGGGCTTCGATGCAAGTGAGCATATGGTAGCCGATGGCTTTGAAAGCTTCGAC
>JBGSKZ010000188.1:0-2179 GCA_041741035.1 Treponematales bacterium | reverse complement strand
ACTCGGGCGCGGGCAAGGCCGAGCCGGCCTTGGCGGCGAGCCGCCCGCGCGTGCGCTCGTACATGGTGCAGCCCAGCTCGCCGTTCGTGGCGCCCACTACGTAAACGAGCTCGCCGGCGTTCAGGAAATCGGTGCTCACGGCCTTGCGCAGGTCCTTCATGGCCCCCATGAGGGTAACGAGCAGGGTGGGCCGCACCGATATGGTGCGGCCTCCCACGCGGGCGTCGTTCTTCATGGAGTCCTTGCCTGACACGAGGGGCAGCCCGTAGGCGAGGCAGGCTTCCCTAAGTCCCATGCAGGCGCGCACGAGCTGCGCGGCCTTATAGGCGCCGTCGGGGGTAAGATCGGACTCTACCGGATCGGGCCAGCAGAAGTTGTCCAGCGCGGCCGCGCGCTCGGGATCGCCGCCCAAGGCTATATGCGCGCGGTAGGCCTCGTCCACGGCCATGCGGGCCATGCGCCGGGTATCGTAATCGGAGTAGCGGGGGCAGAGCCCATGGCTTACCGTTATGGCTTCGTAGCCCGAGTAATCCACGCGCAGCACGCCGCCGTCGCTCGGCGCGTCTCGTCCTATGCCGGTAAAAGGCTTCTCCACCGAGCGCGCCTGCACCTCGTGGTCGTACTGCCGCACGAGGCTTTCTTTGCTGGCCACGTTGGGATCGGCCAATATTTCCAGAAGCGCCTGCGTATGGTCCAGCTCGAGCGGCAGGAGGTCGTCGCGGCGCGCAGGCGCCTGCCAGCGCGCGGGAATGCGCATGAGGGGCAGGCCCCGGTGCAGGAACTCGAGGGATAAGAGGCCGGCCAGGCGGCCGTTGGCCTTGAGCTCTATATAGCCTGAATCGCTAAAGCGGCCCACTACGCTAGCTTCCACGTCCCTGCGGGCCGCCAGAGCCTTGAATTCGTCGATCTTATCGGGCGACACGGCCAGGCTCATGCGCTCCTGGCTCTCGGACACGAGTATTTCCCAGGGCGAGAGGCCCGGGTACTTAAGCGGGCAGGCGTCCAGGTCGATGAGGATGCCTCCGGAAGCCTCGGCCATCTCGCCTAAGCTGGAAGAAAGCCCTCCGGCCCCGTTGTCGGTTATCGATTCATAGAGCCCCAGGTCGCGGGCCTCGAGCAGAAAGTCGGTCATGCGGCGCTGGATGATGGGGTCGCCTATCTGCACCGCGGATACGGGGCTGCTTTCGTCCAGGGCGAGGCTGGAGAAGGTGGCGCCGTGTATGCCGTCCTTGCCTATCCTGCCGCCCAGCATGACCGCCAAGGCCCCCGGCCTCGTCGTCTTTTCCCAGGACGGCCGGCCGTTCACGAGCTCGGGCATGATGCCGCCGGTGCCGCAGAACACCAGGGGCTTGCCCAGGTAGCTTTCGTCGAAGGCGAAGGCGCCCGCGGCCACCGGTATGCCCGATTGGTTGCCGCCGTCCACTATGCCCCGGTGCACGCCTTCCAGCACGTCGCGCGGGTGTATGAGGCCGGCGGGCAGTTCGGCCTCGGGCGTGTCGGGATAGCCAAAACAGAGCACATTGGTATTGAAGATGGGCTTGGCGCCCATGCCCGTGCCAAGTATGTCGCGGTTCACGCCCACGATGCCGGTAATAGCCCCGCCGTAGGGGTCAAGGGCAGAGGGGCTGTTATGGGTCTCCGCCTTCACGCAGAGCACCGTGCCTTCGAAGAACTGCACCACGCCCGCGTTGTCCACGAATACAGAGCGCAGGAAGGGCTTACCCGGAGCGAGGTCCTCGGTGGTCTTGCGTATGTAGCTCTTGTAGAGCGAGCGTATGAGCAGGGCGGGCTGCCCCGCTTCCTCGTAGCTTATATCCGCGTTGAATATCTTGTGCTTGCAGTGCTCGCTCCAGGTCTGGGCTATCATCTCGAGCTCTATGTCGCTCGCCTCGGCGGGCAGGCCGCGGGCCTTGCGCTCCGCTATGACCGCGGGGTCGGAGAAGTAGGAGCGCACGGAGCGCAGCTCTTCCAGGCTCAGGGCCAGGAGCCGCTCCCTGGACAGGGCCTCAAGGCCGGCGTCGGACAGGCCCGCCAGCGCTATATCCTCGGGTTCGGGCTTATCGTGCAGCTCGGGGGCGGGATAGCGCTCAGGAGGCCGGGAACCGGCCCGCCAGTCCGCCGCCGAGAGCAGCGTGGCGCTCTGTATGAGGGGATTATGCAGGAGGGCGGCGGCGCGCCC
>JBGSKZ010000187.1:0-6456 GCA_041741035.1 Treponematales bacterium | reverse complement strand
GCCGCGATTACGTTCAGACCTTCCTCCATGACCGTATGGTATATGGAATGCGAAGGCTCGCCGGTGAGGTAGAGGTCCAGGCCCTGCTCTATGGCCTGTAGCGACTCGAAGGCGGCTCCGCCGGACACGATGCCCACGCTGCCTATGGATTCAGGCCCGAAGGGATAGAGGGCGCGAGGGGGGTCTCCGGCGCTCAGGACGCGCCGCAGCACCTCGTCCAGGCTCAGGGGGGTATCGAAATTTCCCTTGCAGCCTATGGCCAGGCCGTGGTATTCGCCGAAGGGCTCAATGCCCTTAAGGCCGAGCATGCGCGCCAACACGGCGTTATTGCCAAGCTCAGGATGCGCGTCTAAGGGCAAGTGACAAGCGTAGAGCGCGAGGTCGCCGTCGAGCAGTTCCATGACGCGCCGCCTGAGGGAGCCGCTTAAGGGCAGAGGCTTGCCCCAGAACAGTCCGTGATGTACGAAGAGCGCCTGGGCTCCCGCCTCTTTAGCGCGCCGTATGGTCTCCAGGCAGGCGTCCACGGCGAAGGCCATCTTGCGCAGCGGCCCGTCCGAACGGTCCACCTGAATGCCGTTGAGCGAATCGTCTGCCGAGCGGAAGCGCTCCAGCGCGAGGATTTCCCGCGCCCAGCGGTCGAAATCGTGCATATTCATAGTATGCCGAGTATACCCGCCTCGCCGTTAGCGGGGCAAGCGCTTCCCGGGAAGGATAGCGCTGCGCGGTAACGCACGCTTGGCGTTTCCCGAAGGAAACGAATCGCGCGCGTTACCTCTCCGCGCTATCCTTCCCGGGCCGTGGTGGCCGAAAAGGCGAGGCCCGCGTACTCGGGCTGGGGCATGGAATCGTATGCAAGCGGCAACGCGCGCTTGGCGTTTCCCGAAGGAAACGAATCGCGCGCGTTGTCGCTCCGCGCTATCCTTCCCGGGCTGTGTAGGCCGCTAAAGCGAGGAGGGCATACTCAAGCGGAGGCAGGGAGGAAGAGCTTACCGGCGCTAACGCGCTTGGCGTTTCCCGCAAGGTTACGAATCGCGCGCGTTAGCGCTCCGCGCTTTCCTTCCCGGGCCGTGGTGGCCGAAAAGGCGAGGGGCGCGGGTACTTTAGCTCCAGATAGCGAGTATCCCCCCAAAAAGGGCATAACTTATAAGGTAATGGGCGTTGTTGATGAGCAGCACCACCGGCTTGCGGCCTTCGAACTGGGTGTTGAGGCTGTGGGTTACGACGAAGCCCGCCCATGCGAGAATGCCCACCAGGGCGCCGGCAACAAAGCCCCGAGCGCCTAGCCCGCGTACGACGGCTTGGAGGCCAAACGCGAAAAGCAGGCTGCTGAGCGCCGCCCCTCCCATGAGGCGAGGCATGGCCTTCTTGTCTTCTTCGCTCATTTCTTTTTTGGCGGGATCCGCCCCTACGCCGATCTGCCATGCCTTGAACCATGGCGCGGCCGGCGAATAATACAGCCAGCTTAGGAAAAAGTTCGCTAGGGCTACCACGAGCAGGGGGAACACGGATAAGCTTATTTGCGGCATTGCTATACTCCTTGGAAGGACTATAGTACCTGCCTAAGCCCGAGTCAATAGATTACCTTTTGAATCATGTTTTACTTCCAAAACCACCACAATTCGCTTCAAGCTCGCCGTTAGCCAGTCTAGCGATACCCAGGAAGGATAGCGCTGCGCGATGACGCGCGCTTGGCGTTTCCCGCAAGGTTACGAATCGCGCGCGTCATCGCTCCGCGCTATCCTTCCCGGGCCATGGTAGCCGCAAAGGCGAGGCGCGCGCACTCGGGCTGGGGCAGTGGAATCGAATGCAAGCGATAACGCGCGCTTGGCGTTTCCCGCAAGGTTACGAATCGCGCGCGTCATCGCTCCACGCGTTAGCGATCGGAGCGAGTAGCCCGGAGCCCCTCGGGGCGAGGATTACTCGCGTAGAGCGCGGCCCCGCGCAGCAGGCGCGGGGCAACGCCCATGCTTTACTTTTTAGGGGGCAGGGCTATCATGTCCGCGAGCCAGGGCTTTTTCTTGAGGTCGTTCTCAAGGCCTTCGGCGCGCTGCTTGTTCACGTAGCCGGGATCCTGGAAGCGGTAGGTATAGTTGGTGTGCACGTCGTAGCTGCCGTTCATGAGGGCGTAGGCGTCCTCGGTCATGACGAGCTCTTCGTCCGTGGGTATGACGTATACCTTTACCCTGCTGTCCTTGGCGCTGATCTCAAGCTCGGCGTTGCGGCACTTGGCTTTGCTGTTCTTCTCCAGGTCTAACTTTATGCCCAGTTCCTCAAGGCCGGTGGTGGCCAGCTCGCGGGTGATGGGGCCCATCTCGCCCACGCCGGCGGTGAAGACTATGGCGTCGACGCGGCCGAGCGCCGCGTAGTAGGCGCCTATGTATTTCTTGATACGATAGCTTTCGGCCGCCTGCGCGAGCTGCGCGGCGTGGTTGCCGCCCTCGGCCGCCTTTTCAATGTCGCGGCGGTCCGCCCAGTGGCCGGTGAGGCCGAGCACGCCGGATTCCTTGTTGAGTTTTTTCTCCACCTCGCCGGCGTGCAGGCCGCCGCGCTTCATCATATGGAAGATGATGCCGGGGTCCACGTCTCCGGAGCGGGTGCCCATGACGAGGCCTTCAAGGGGCGTCATGCCCATGGAGGTGTCGTAGGAGCAGCCGTTCTTGACGGCGTTGATGGAGGAGCCGTTGCCTATGTGGGCTATGATGAGGTTGGTCTCGAAGGGGTCCTTGCCGAGGAGGACGGAGGCGCGCTTGGCGGTGTACAGGAAGCTGGTGCCGTGGAAGCCGTAGCGGCGCACCTGGTATTTCTCGTACCACTCGCGGGGCAGGGCGTACATGAAGCTGGCCTCGGGCATGGTCTGGTGCCAGGCGGTGTCCATGATGGCGCAATGGGGCACGTTGGGGAGCACGGCGCGCGCCGCCTCGAGGCCCATGATGTTGGCGGGGTTATGGAGGGGAGCCAGGTCAATGAGCTCCTTGAAGGTGGCCAGCGACTCGTCGTTTATGAGGACGGAGCGGGCGAACTTCATGCCGCCGTGCACCATGCGGTGGCCTACCGCGCCTATCATGCCCATGTCCTTTACCACGCCGAATTTGGGATGCGTGATGGTGTTCAGGATGAGCTCGATGGCCACGGTGTGGGTGGGGCACTCGTGTTCCTGGACGAACTCGCATATGCCGGGCGCCTTATGGTTTATGACCGAATCGCCCAGCGTTACGCGCTCTACGATGCCGTTCGCCAGGACGCTTTTTTCTTCCCAATCGTAGACTTGGTATTTTACCGACGAACTGCCGCAATTGAGGGTGAGTATGACCATGGATATCTCCTTGACTGTATAGCCTTTACTCTAGCAGAGCGCGCGGGCTTCGGCAAGGTCGCCGCGGTGGGCACCGGAGGTCGGGCAGAATGTAGCGCCCGGCGCTTAGCCAGGCGCACGCGGCGGGCGGCTATCCGAGGGCGAACTGGATTATGGGTATGATGCAGACGACGATGAAGACGATCTCGAGCACGAGCATGGTGCGCTCGTTTTTGTCGCCCTTGACGATCTCGTAGACGTTTTGCAGTGCGTCAAGGCGGCGCTCTACCGAACGGGTCCAGCCGGCGGTATTGAATATGCCGCAGAGATGCTCGTACACCGTGCCCAGGAAATAGTCGCCTATGATCTTGGAGCTGTTCTCAAGGTTTTCGAGTATGAAGAGGGCGTCGAGGCGTAGGGCCTGTATGACGGCGAGCTTACGCTGCAGGGCGCCCGAGCGTATGGTGCGCTTGCGCTTCCGCTTGCCGTTGCGCGGAGCCTTATTGTAGAAGGCGTTCACGTCGTCCTCGGCCTCGTCGAGCCAGCGGTCGAGCAGGCGGTCCAGGGTGCGGAGCTCGAGGAACTGATAGTTAGCCAACTCGGTAATGAGCAGCAGGTCCTCATAATCGCGCTCGCCGTCTATGATGACGCACTTGTCCATATCGAAGATAGCCAGATCGTTCTCGTTATACGAGAAGGGATTAGACATGGATTTCCGCACCTGGGACTCGTGCAGGGATGCGTTCCAGGGCTCGCCGGACATGAGTGTGGTAAGGGCTTTGGCGTTGACGCTTAGGAAATCGGAGGGCGGCATGCCTATATCGGCGAAGCAGAAAGCCGTATAGTCTTCCTTCTCCATGCGCTCGGTATCGTAGTGCTCCTGGCTGATGGCGGGCAGGAGCTGGTCGAGTATGGTCTTATAGCGCTCGTCCGTGTAGGATTCAAGGTTGCGTATATTGGAGGACACGGGACGGTCTTCTATACCATGGAGCTCTTCGAGGGTTGCCATGAGCTTGAGGCGCACTACCAGCGATATGACGCCCTCGTCATAGATGCGCGCCATGGCGGAGAAGCCTTCGACATTGTCATCGAAGAAGGCCTTCTGGGGGCCGGAGCGCAGGTCCACGCAGAGCGGCGTGGGCATCATGTGGGATTGCGGCGTATCGCGGCGGCGCACGATGCGCATGCCCGGGCTTCCCGGCAGGAGCGCCGTAGCCTTTTTTATATTTATGGAACGCCCTACGTCGTATAGGGACATGCGGACGATCTCGACGGCATAGCTGGGCGGCGCTTTCGCGGAGGCGCCGCGCCGCGGGCTCATCTGCCCACCTCGTAGCGGGTCACTACCCGATTGAGCACCTGCAGCTCGAGGACGGTGCCTTGCGGCAGGCTATAGGGCAGGGTAAAAGAGCGCCCAGGATGGTCAACGCTTATCAGGATGGACCTGCTGCGGTTGGGGCTCTCGGCGCAGAGCACTGCCCGCAGGGGATAGGGATACTCGGGAAGTTCCTGGCTGAACAGGCCCGATACGACGCCATCCATGGGCGCGGGCAGGGCGTACACCAGGGCCACCGGCTCAGAGGGGTCCTGGAGGGTGCCGGGCGCGGGCAATTGGGATACGACGCTGCCCGGCGCTTCCCTGCCTTCCGCGGTCCGCGTGGTAAAGCTGAAGTTCACGCCCGCGCGCTCGATCTGGAGCGCGGCGTTCTTCAGGTCCAGTCCGAGCATATCGGGCACCTTGACCTTGGCTTTTTCCGGTCCCCGCGATACGACGAAGGACAGCTCTATGGCCTGCGCCAGTTCGGTATCCGCCGGCGGATCCTGCTGGAGTATGGTACCGGCCGGGCTGCTGTCGTACAGGAACATGGGCGGCTCCCGCACGGTTATGAGCTGCCTCGTGGACGCGAACACGGTCTGCAGGTGCAGCTTGACTTCGTCTATATTCTGCCCGATGTAGTCGCCTACCCTATCCTGGGCGGCTCCGCGGCTCACCACGATATTTATGCGCCTGCCAGCCTTCACGATGGCGCCGGGCAGCGGCTCCTGCTCGAGTATGCGCCCCTTGGTTTCGGGATCGTCGGAAAAGCGGAGGGACAGCTTGGGATAAAGCTCCTTGTCCTGGAGCTTTATCAGGGCCGCCGATAGCTCCATGCCCTGCACGTCGGGCACGAGGGTCTTCTCCTCTCCCCTAAGCGCGAAGAAAAACGCGAGGAGAGCGGACACCACCATGATCACGATAACTCCTACAAGGGAGAGCACCGTGACCTTATAGTGGTGAGGGTCGAGCTGATCGAAATTCTTGAAGCCGAAAATTGACCGTATATCCATGGAAAGACTCCCAACGTAGCAAAGTTCGCGAAGGCTCTACGGCCCCGTTATTCAGGCGCCTAGAACCAGGCCCTCAAGGCCGCGCACGCCATTGCAAAAATCCTTAAAGCCCATAAGCCTTTTGCCCCGCAGCTGCAGCTCGGTCAGCGCCAGGGCGCCGCTGCCGGTCTTTACCAGTATACCCCGGGTTTTGTCTACGCGGAGCACCGTCCCCGCGGGGCTTGCGTCGCCGGCGGCCAGCTCATCGGAAGGCGCCATGGCCGCCAAGGCCAGACGCTCGCCCCTCATGGTAGTCCAAACCCCTGGCCAGGGGCTATAGGCCCTAAGCTTAGCGTACAGCGTTTCCGTGCTTTCGTCCCAGGAAATCAGGCCGTCATCCTTGCGGATGGCGGCGCAATACGTGGCTTGGCTTGGATCCTGGGGCTCGGCCTTCTCCGCGCCAGCCTCTATGGCGCCCAAGACCTTGAGGAAGGCGCTTGCGCCCGCTTCCGCGGCCCACGCGCTTACGCTTCCCGTGGTTTCGTCGCCCCGAAGGGCCAGCTCTACGCGGTACAAGATGTCGCCCGCGTCCATCTCCCGCGCGACGCGCTGCACGCAGAGGCCCGTGCGCCCGTCCCGGTTCAGTATGGCGTAGGGTATGGGAGCGCAGCCGCGCCAGCGCGGCAAGAGGGAGGGGTGGGCGTTTATGCCGCCGCGGGGGAAGAGCCCAAGGAATTTAGGCCCGAATAAACGGCCGTACGCGTACACCACGAGTATATCGGGCTTAAGGGCGGCAACCGCCTCCCGCTCCGCCGGCCCGAGCTTCTCCGGGGCAAGCACGGGCACGCCCGAAAGGA
>JBGSKZ010000186.1:0-1455 GCA_041741035.1 Treponematales bacterium | reverse complement strand
TTCAAGCGAGCCCGCGGCCAGGGCCCTGGCGTCCGAGGCGGCGCCGTCCAGCTCTTCGTCGAGCCATGCGGCCAGCGCCTCGTCGCTATCTATGCCGTAGCGGGAGAACAGCAGGGGCAGGGCCTCAGGAGCGACGGCTATGCGAAGCCGGAGGCTTAATTCCCAGCTGAAGTCGGGCTCTCCCGCCATGAAGGCGCGGTATGCCCCCGCGGAGGGCAACTCGCCCGAAAGGCTTATCACGCGTTCGGCCCGCGCGGGCGAAAACTGCACGAGGCGCAGATTAGTCGGCAGCAGGGCGGCGACGGACCAGAAGAAACGCCCGGAGCTCAGCACCTCGTCCTCTACCCCGCCGGTCTTGCTGGCCACGACCGCGTACTTGCCCGGCTGCACCCTGAGCGGCAGCCACCCTATGAAAAACACGGCGGCGCTGCTGAGGATCAGGAGAACGAGGGTCCACATAAAACGCTTCATCGGCGAACGCTCCTGGCTTGGTGTAGTCTCCTCGTACTGTTATAGCCTAAAGCGGCCATCTTTTCCACCGCCGCTTTAAGGCCCGCCCTTGCTCCGAGGCCGCTTCCGGGGGTAGAGTGCAGCCATGGCAGATAGCGTCGTATACGCGGTAGCGGAACTCACCGAGCTCATCAAGCGCAGCCTGGAAGAAAGCTTTTCCTATATTGCTGTAGAGGGCGAGATATCGAATTGGCGGCCCGCCCCTTCGGGGCATGCGTATTTCACCCTGAAAGACGGGGGAGCCATGCTTCAGGCGGTCATGTTCAAGGGCAAGGCCCAGCGCCTGGCTTTCGCGCCCAAAGACGGCATGCTCGTGCGCGCGAGCGGCGGATTGTCGGTGTACGCGGCCCGGGGCCAGTATCAGCTCATCGTGGACTCCATGGCGCTCGCCGGGGCGGGAGATATACTGGCCCTGCTCGAGGAGCGTAAGCGCCGGCTCGCGGCCGAGGGGCTCTTCGACCAGGACCGCAAGCGGCCCATTCCTGCCTTTCCGTCGCGCGTCGCGGTGATCAGCTCGCCCACCGGCGCGGCCATACGGGATATACTCAACGTGCTCAAGCGGCGCAACGCAGGCCTGCGCATAACCTTACTGCCCAGCCTCGTGCAAGGCGACGACGCGCCGGAGATGCTCGTACGCCAGCTGCGCATAGCCAACGAGCAGCGGCTCGGCGAGGTAATCATCATAGGCCGGGGCGGCGGCTCCCTGGAGGATCTGCTGGCCTTTTCGGACGAGGCGCTCGTGCGCGCGGTAGCGGCTTCGGGCATACCGGTCATTAGCGCGGTAGGGCACGAGATAGACTGGAGCCTCTGCGACTTCGCGGCCGATCTGCGGGCGCCAACGCCGAGCGCCGCCGCGGAGCTGGTATCGGAAAGCTCCTCCGCCGTGCGCTCGCGCGTGGCGGAAGCGGCTTACGGGCTCGAGCGCGCCATGCGGGGCAGGCTGGA
>JBGSKZ010000185.1:0-1057 GCA_041741035.1 Treponematales bacterium | reverse complement strand
CGCCGACCAATACCTGGCCGAGCGGGGCATAGCCGCGGGCATAGCGCTCGAGGGGACGGCGCGGGCGGGCAAGCGCGTCGACCTGGCGTTCGTAAACCCCCGGCTAGAGCCTTGCCCCGCCGGGGAGGCGGCTGCCCTGCGCTGGCTGTCCCTTGATATCGAGACCACGCGCGAAGGGCATTTGACCGCCTGCGCCCTGGCCATGGACGAGCGTCGGGCCTCCTTTATCGTCGCACCCGCGCCAGTCCGGGGCGCCACGGCCCTGCCTGATGAGCGCGGCCTCTTACAAGCCGTGCGCGACGCCATCGTGGCCTGGGACCCCGATGTAATCACCGGCTGGAACGTGGTGAGCTTCGACCTGCGCGTCATGGCGGAGCGCTCCCGCGCCTTGGGCCTGGCCTTCGACGCGGGGCGCACCGATGCCCCGCTAAAAATACTTGAAAGCCCCGGCCAGCGCACTTTAGCCGTGCTTGAAGGGCGGCGCTGCGTGGACGCCATGAAGGTAATGCGCTCGGGGCCGGAGCGCTACGAGGACCAGCGTTTGGAAACGGTGGCGCGCGGCATCCTTGGGGAGGGTAAGCTCCTCTCGTCTCAAGGCACGGACAAGCTCGATGAGCTTGAGGATCTGCTTAGGCGCGATCCTGAGTCCTACGCGGCGTACTGCCAGCGAGACGCCGAGCTGCCCCTGGCTATACTGGAGAAGAGCGGCATGGGCGAGCTTACCAAGCTCCGTTCGGCCCTAACGGGGCTGGACCTTGAGCGGGCTTGGACCAGCGTGCCCGCCTTTGAGCGGGTATACGGCCTGGCCCTGCGCTCGCGCGGCATACTGCCGGCCCCGCCGTCGGAGCGGCACATAAGCGGGGCCGCGGGCGGCCTCATACTGGAGCCTAAGCCCGGGCTCTTTGATGCGGTCATCGTGTTCGATTTCCGCTCGCTCTATCCTTCCATTATACGCAGCTTCAATATAGACCCGGTGGCCATGGCGCGGGCGGCCGGAGACGCGGACGCCATAGAGGCTCCCAACGGCGCGCGCTTTTCCCGCGAGCGCGGGGCTCTG
>JBGSKZ010000184.1:0-2335 GCA_041741035.1 Treponematales bacterium | reverse complement strand
CTTGCCCTCAAGCAGGCCGCAAGCCTTGCCGAGCACGAGGGCAGGCGCGGCGCACAGGGCGCCGATGAGGGCGCCGGCTTCGGCATGGCGCAGGATGAAGGCGCGGGCGAGCGCGTTCGCCGCTATGGCTTCGGCCCCCTTGCCTCCCCCGGGCACTACGACGCAGTCGAAATTCTCGTCATCGAGCTCATCTAGAACGCTGTCCGCGGCTATGCCTATGCCGTGGCCGCCTATCACTTCGCGGGCGCTTAGCCCCGCGCCCGTTACGCTGAAGCCGGCGCGGCGCAGGTAGTCTATGGGGGTGACCGCCTCGACTTCCTCGCAGCCGTCGGCAAGGATAACGCATACCTTTTTCACCTAAGCCTCCTCACACGGAGCCGATGCCCGCCTTTCACTACTATAAGCCATTTCTGGACAAATCAAATGGGCGGGAGTATACTATTTTCGTTCCAGTCCGCATAGGAAAAGGAGTTCACACTATGGATACGCGAAACGGCCTCGTCAACTTCACGCTGTTCGTTATTATCTTCGTCTTTGCCTTCGTGTTCTCGATCGACGCGCTGTCCGGGCCGAACACCCTGTACGGAGTGCTGGCTCTGCTTGGCTTTGTCGTATGCCTCGCCGGTTCGCTCTTCAACGGCATCATGGCTCAAAAAGGCGGAGAGGCCATGGCCGTATGGTTCTTCAGCTACGCGGTCATCGCGGGCATAATCACGGTTTGGTATCTCACCCGCTGCGGTACCGCCTTCGGATGGTGGTAAGCTGAGCGAAGGTCGGCAGGCTTTGGCCGACGAGTTTAATTGAGAGGCGGCCCATGGCGGGCCGCTTTTTTTCGCCTATACTAATTTTATGAAAATCGACGATTTCCTGGCGCTGACTTGGACCGAACCCGGCGAGCCGCTCATTGAGCCGCCTCGCTTTTCCCCTCTCATCGCCGATCCGAGTTTCCTTTTCCCCGAGGAGAGCGAGGACGGAAGCTGGGCCTTGGCCGCCCATTCGGCCTGGGGGCTGCATATCTACCGCTCCGAGGACGGCCTGTCCTGGCGTGACCGGGGCCTTTTCCTGCGGCACGCTATGCGGCCCTTCCTGCGCAAGATCGGCGCGGAATATTTCTTATACTATGAGCGCTATCGGCCCTTTGCACTTCCTATGACCGCGCTGCCGAGGCGGCCGCTTTGGCGCTCCGCTATCGCCCTATCGACCAGCGCCGATTTGAGGAGTTGGCGTCCGCTCGGCGCGCTCTTGGAGCCCGATAGAGCCTGGATGCGCGCCGAGGGCCTCGGCTCCTCGCTCTCCAATCCCTGCCTCGTTAAGCGGGACGGCGCCTGGCGCCTCTACTACTCCGCGTCCCTGTCGTATATAGACGATTGCGGCTTCTGCGAGCCGCGCTCCATAGGCTACGCCGACGGGCCTACGCCCGGCGGGCCCTTCCAGGCCGCGGCGGAGCCCTGCATAGACCCCGCTCAGCAGCCTGAGCTAGCGCCCTTAGGCGCGGGCTCCATTAAAGCGCTCCGCCTTGACGATGGCTGGCTGGGCCTACAGAACACGATCTATAGGGACACGGGCGGCCGTTCGCGCTCGGCCATCTTCATCCTGCGCTCGGACGACGGCGCTTCGTGGCGCCGCGCGCGCGGCGAGCCGCTCCTTGCTCCCGCTCCGGGCTGGACCGCCTCGCACGTATACGCCTGCGATTGCCGCTTCCGGGAGGCCGACGGCCTATGGTACCTCTATTTCAACGCGAGAGACGGCTGGGCTATAGCGGAAGGGCGGGAGCGCATAGGAAGGATAACGGGGCGGCCTTAGCGGCCGCCCCGGTCAAAGCGGAAAAGTTAGAAGAGCGCGGCGAGGGCTTCAGGCGTTAGGCCCAAATGGGCGGCTACCTTAGCCCCGGGGCCCGACTCTCCGAAGCGCTCTATGCCCAGGAAGGCGTCCGCTATGCCTTCCCAGCCTATGCCCCTGCCCGCCTCGCAGGCTACGACGCGGCAGCCCTGGGGTATCATGGCGTCTCGTAAGGCCTGGGGCTGGGCGAGGAAGGCTTCCTTGCAGAGCACGGAAATCACGCGTATGCCCTTGGACGGCAGCAGGTCGGCGGCCTTGAGCGCCAGTTCCACTTCCGAGCCGCTGGCGAGTATGACGCCGTCGGGCTCGCCGTTCGTGTTGCGCACCACGTACGCGCCGGTCTTGACCGTTTCCTGCCAATCGGGATCGGCCTTGGCGAGTACGGGGAGGTTCTGCCGCGACAATATCAAGAGCGTGGGGCCGTCGCGCCTGGCCATGGCCCAGGCCCAGGCCGCGCTGGTTTCCTCGGCGTCGGCGGGGCGCAGGAGCTGCAGCC
>JBGSKZ010000183.1:0-3187 GCA_041741035.1 Treponematales bacterium | reverse complement strand
GCGACCGCCGCGGCCTCCTCGGGGTCGGCCCGGGCCGCCGCGCTAGGCTCTAGCTCGGCGGGATCGAGCGTAAAGGATGCCTCATTCGCCGAAGCCGAAGCAGGGCGCGCGGCTACCAGAGCGGCGCTTTCTCGTAGCAGGGACAATACGAGGGCGGAGACAGCCTGGTCGAATTGGGGGTCGAGTTCCAGTTCCATAGCCTCGTCGCGGGGCGGTAAAGAAGCGCTCTGGTCCCTGAAGGAAAGGCGCAGCGATACGCGGCCCGCTTTCAGGGCGTATAGCACCTTGAGCTCCGTGTCGGGCCGCGTTTCCACGGCGGCAAGATCGGCGTTACTAAAGGCGCGGAAAGGGCTCTGCGCAAGCGCGAGCTCAATGGTGCCGCGCAAAATGCTCTCAAGCCGGGGCTCGGCCGTTCCGGATATGGGCAGTATGCTAAGCCGCAGGAGGACGGAAGGCGCAGCCTGAGGGTAGATCATGAGCGGAGTAGAGCTTAGCAATACGAATAGAAGAATCGCGTTTGTACGCATCAGGGCTTTCTACGCCGAGCGAATCGCCCTTCCTGTCAAGCCGCCCCACCCCGCGCGCCATTGGCCAGCCTTGGAAGGCGGCCTGGGAAGAGCCAATTGTCAAGCGTCTTTATAAACGCGGATAAATGAATGACCGTTCACGGCAACGCCGCAGAGTATAATATACATCGATAATGCAGGCTTTTCAATGAGACAATATCGGCTTATTCGTCAAAATACCGTATCAGCGCATCCTTGAGCCGGACGGCCTCATCAGCGCCCAGGCATATGCCCTTGCCCATTTTCTTGTGCTCCGGGTCCCAGGCGCGCAGGTCGAATTTCGGCTCGCGTCCGTTCCAGCTTACCATGTTGAGCTCGGTCTTCCAGCCGCCACTGCCGTCGCCGAGCACGGCCACGTGCCTGTCTATACGGAATTCTATCGTGTCGCCGCGATTCATCATAGTCCGCTCCTTACGCAAAAAAGGATAGGCAGCGTACGCTCCCTACCCTCGTATGCCTACAAAGCTAATAGCGCTTGCGACCGGCTTCGGAATTATATCTCGAAACCCTGCTCGTCGCTGGCGAACTCGGGAAAGCGGAACACCACGACGCCGCTGGGGCGCACGCGCAGTTCGCAGAGGCCCTTTCCTGCCAGCTTCTCGAGGGCTTCCCTGGCCTGGTCGCTCGTATAGTCGCTATCGAGGGCAACCTCGCCGGGGCTTACCACGCCGCCGTTCTTCTTGGCCACCCGTAGCGCCACTTTCTCAATGCTGTCCTTGACGCGGCTCTCCGCGCGCCTCGGGGCTTCCTCGTAACGTTCGCGTATAATGACGGTCTGGCGCCCATTGCTTATGGCGTCGCGATAGCCGGCCTTAATATTCGCCTCACGCACCTGGCCGGGCAGGGTAAAGAAATCATAAGCGGCGCCAAGGAAGCCCAGGCCGCCCGTGCATACCCAGAGTATGCCGGTGGGTATCTTGCGCAGATAGAAACGATGAAGCCCGAGCACGCCGAAGCCCCCCAGGGCCCAGAGCACGTAGGCTACTGCCGTGTTATAATACATCGCATTCTCCGGTTCAGGATTGACTACCCGTATAATACTACAAAGCATCCCATATGAAAAACCCTTTCGCGTCCCGCCCTTTGACCTTTTGACCATTAAAATGGTATGAATGAGGGGTCGAACACCGGCATTTATAAGGAGTCCCCCATGCAAGACATCAAGGCTATCTTAAAGGAGCGGTCCGTAGGCGCTACGCTCACGGCAAAGGGCTGGGTGCGCACCAAGCGCGACACGAAGAACGCCATTTTCCTCGAGCTTAACGACGGGTCCTGCTTCGCCAACCTCCAGTGCGTGTTCGACAATAACGCCATGGATAACGAGCTCCGCATAGCCATGGAGAAGCTCAGCACCGGGGCGGCCGTGGCCGTTAGCGGAAGCCTCGTGGACTCTCCCGCCGCCGGCCAGCCCGTGGAACTCAAGGCCGCCGGACTGGAGATATACGGCGAAAGCCCCGCGGACAGCTATCCGCTGCAGAAAAAATCCCACTCCTTCGAATTCCTGCGGGAAATAGCCCACCTGCGCCCGCGCACCAATACCTTCGGCGCCGTGGCCCGCGTGCGCCACCAGATGGCCTTCGCCGTGCACAGCTTTTTCGAGGCGCGCGGCTTCAACTACGTGCACACGCCCATCATAACCGCGAGCGACTGCGAAGGAGCCGGCGAGATGTTCCAGGTGACCACCCTGGACCTCGACGGCATAGCCAAGCGCGGCGAAGCCGTGGACTACGGCAAGGACTTCTTCGGCAAGCCCGCCTACCTTTCGGTATCCGGCCAGCTCAACGTGGAAACCTACTGCATGGCTTTAGGCAAGGTATACACCTTCGGGCCGACCTTCCGCGCCGAGAACTCCAACACGCCGCGCCACCTGGCCGAATTCTGGATGATAGAGCCCGAGATGGCCTTCGCGGAGCTGCCCGAGGATATGGCCCTGGCCGAAGACTTCATCAAGCATCTCCTGGGCTGGGCCCTGGATAAGTGCGGCGAGGACCTGGCTTTCTTCGACAAGCGCGTGCAGCCCGGCCTTATGGCCATGCTCGAGGCGGTGCGCTCGTCGCCCTTCGCCCACATGAGCTACACCGACGCGGTAAAGGAACTGGAGCGGCACGCGGACGCGTTCGAGTTTAAGCCCTATTGGGGCTGCGACCTGCAGACCGAGCACGAGCGCTACCTTACCGAGACGGTCATTAAGGGCCCGCTCATCGTCACCGACTACCCTAAGGACCTTAAGGCCTTCTACATGCGCCAAAACGACGACGGCAAGACCGTGCGCGCCATGGACGTGCTCGTGCCCCGCATAGGCGAGATCATAGGCGGCTCGGAGCGCGAATACCGCTACGACCTGCTCGTGAAGGCCATGGTGGACAAGAAGCTCAAGCCCGAGGACTACTGGTGGTACCTCGATCTACGCCGCTTCGGCTCCGCCCCGCACTCCGGCTTCGGCCTGGGCTTCGAGCGGCTCATGCGCTACGTGACGGGCATGGAGAACATACGGGACGTCATACCCTTCCCCCGCGCTCCCAAACAGGCGGACTTCTAGGGCACGAGCCTTATGCCCGGCCTTGATTTCCTTCGCCAAGCCAGGCGCGGCCGCCATCGCGCGGCCGCGCCTTTATTCAGCG
>JBGSKZ010000182.1:0-29054 GCA_041741035.1 Treponematales bacterium | reverse complement strand
CGCTTGCGTTCGGGGCCGCGCCGCGCTACGCTCTAGCGCATGAGCGACAAGAAGCGTAAGAAGGGCATGCGCCGCATAGGGCCTATCTTCAAGAGCGTGAATACCGGGCATACCGGGCTCTCCGTGGAAACGCCGGTCTATATAGGGGATAAGGTGCCTACCGAGGCGGCCTTCTCCCTCATCCAATACGACCAGGCCCAGCTATCGTTCGTGACGCCTGACAATATCGAGGAAGTCCTGGCCATGCTCGAGGACGGCATGGTCAACTGGATAAACGTCAATGGCCTGGGCGACCAGGACGCTATCAAGCGCCTTGGAGGCTATTTCAAGCTCGACCCCCTTACCGTGGAGGATGTGCTCAACACCGAGCATCGCCCCAAGGTCGAGGATTTTGGCCATTACCTCTTGATCATCACGAAAATGCTCACGCGCCGCCCCGACGACACCATAGAGTACGAGCAGGTAAGCTTCATCCTGGCGCGTAACGCCGTCCTTACCATACAGGAAACGCCAGGCGACTGCTTCGACCCGGTGCGCGACCGGCTCCATGCCGGCATAGGGAAATTGCGCCGGCTCGGCGCTTCGTACCTGGCCTACGCCCTCTTGGACGTCATCGTGGATAACTATTTTTCCCTGCTCGAATGGCTTGGCGACCGGCTGGAGACTTATGAAGAATGGAGCGCCTCGTCGCGCGATACCCGCGACTTCATGTCCGGCCTGCAGGCGGTCAAGAGCGAGATGAACCGCATGCGACGCGTGGTATGGCCGGTGCGGGAAACGGCCAACAGCCTCCTGCGCTCGGATTCCGAGCTCCTCGACGAGCGCCTTAATCCCTACCTGCGCGACTTACAGGAGAATACCATACAGGTGATCGAGGCCTTGGAGAGCTATCGGGAGACGGCGTCGGGCATACGGGAGGTTTTCCTCTCGTCGCTTTCGAGCCGCATGAACGAGGTCATGAAGGTGCTGACGATTATCTCTACCATCTTTATACCCCTTACCTTCATAGCCGGCGTATATGGCATGAATTTCCGCCGTATGCCCGAGCTGGAGCAAAGCTGGGGCTATCCGGCCGTATGGGGCCTTATGGTGGCGATAGCGCTGGGCATGATAGCGTTTTTCAAGCGGAAAAAGTGGATTTAAGGCTTACTGAGTTCCCCGAAGCTTATGTCTCGGGTTTTAAAGCTACCATAGCTAGTGTGGGCTATCTAGCCACGCCGCGAACTCAAGCGCGGTAGCGAGCTCAAACATAAGCTTCGATGAACTGCAAACTAATTTAAAAAATATCCAAATCTTCTTATATATACATATCTATCTTGACGCCCCGCGCCTGCCGCGCTAGGATAGTCGCCGTCCGGCGTCGCTATGGCCAATGATCGAAAACCGCGCTTACGCAGCGGCCGATGCCCGGGCACTATTCGCTTTATCTTGAACAGCTCGCAACCCCAAGCCCGGCAACCGTCCGCCGTTTAGAGGACGGCCACGGAAAAGGAGCAACTTCTCCCATGGCTACTAAAACATTCAAAGGCGGAGCCCACCCGCCCGAACGGAAGCATCGCACCGAGGCGCTTCCCATCGAGTACGTGGGTACGGTTAAGCAGGTGGTGGTGCCCGTAAACCAGCATTTTGGCGCTCCCATTCAGCCGCTGGTAAAAGTAGGCGACCAGGTAAAGCGGGGCCAGAAGATAGCCGACGCCGACGGCCGGATGACCGTGCCGGTACACGCGCCTATAGCCGGCATAGTCAAGAAGATAGAGCCCAGGCTCCAGTCCAATAACCTTGAGGGCTCCGCTATCGTCATCGAGGCCGACGGCTCCGGCGGCGTAGACTTTATGCCTCCCCTGGACGGCTTCAGCTGCGCTAAGGACGAGGCGCTCGCGCGCATACGCGAGGCGGGGATCATAGGCATGGGCGGCGCGGGCTTTCCCGCGCACGTGAAATTGGCTCCCCCGCCGAATAAGCCCATTAGCGTGGTCATAGCGAACGCCGCCGAATGCGAGCCCTATCTGACCATAGACGAGCGCGTCATGGCGGAGACCCCCGGCGACCTGGTGGAGGGCATGGCCATAGTCATGCGCATACTGGGTGTAACGCGCGGCGTCATAGGCCTTGAGGACAATAAGGCCCATCTCATGGACGGCCTCGAGGCTGCCGTCAAGGAATTTGGGCGCGGCGCTTCCATAGAACTGCAGCTTTTGAAGACCAAGTATCCCCAGGGCGGCGAGAAGATGCTCATTACCGCCATAACCGGCAAGGAAGTGCCCTCGGGCGGCTTGCCCATGGATGTGGGCTGCGTGGTGCAGAACGTGGGCACCTTCAAGGCCATAGCCGAGGCCTTCCGCGAGGGCAAGCCGCTTATAGACCGCGGCTTTACCGTGTCGGGCGGCGCCTGCAAGAGCCCGAAAAACCTCGTCGTGCCTGTGGGCACTCTCGTGTCCGATCTGGTGCCCGATACCATACAGATAGACGAAGATGCCCTGCGGCGGGTCATATACGGCGGTCCCATGATGGGGCCCTCGCTGCCTAACTGGGCCGTGCCCGTGCAGAAAAATACCTCCGGCGTGCTTTTTCTTAGCGCCGCCGAATCCAAAGTGTATGCCGAAGGCCCCTGCCTCCGCTGCGGGCGCTGCATGAACGCCTGTTCCTGCCGCCTGTCGCCCGCCCTGCTCAACGTTGCCATTAAGGCCGACGATATGGACCAGGCTGAGGCCATAGGCCTGCTCGATTGCATAGAATGCGGCACCTGCAGCTTCGTGTGCCCGTCCCACATACAGCTCGTGCAGCGCTTCCGCGTAGGCAAGCAGCTGCTGCGCGCTAAAAAGCAGAAGGAGGCCGCGCGTGCCGGCAAATAAGCTGCTCCTTTCATCGAGTCCGAACGCCTTTACTGGCGCCGATTCCCGCAAGATCATGCTGGCGGTCATCATAGCGCTGCTGCCGACCACGATATACGGCATCGTGCTCTACGGCCTCCCCGCGCTGTTCGTCATCCTGACTTCGGTCATAAGCGCGGTCCTGGCGGAAGCGGGCTTCCGTAAGCTCACCAAACAGGAAAGCCGCGTTGGAGACCTCTCCGCCGTGGTTACCGGCCTGCTCGTCGCCCTCATAGCCCCGCCCTCCCTGCCCCTGTGGATGGCGGCCTTGGGCTCGGTAGCGGCTATCGTCTTCGCGAAGGAATTCTTCGGCGGCCTGGGCGCTAATCCCTTCAACCCAGCGCTTATAGGCAGGGCCATACTGCTCATGAGCTTTCCCGCCGCCATGACCACCTGGCACGCGCCTTTCGGCGCCCTCACCGACGCCACGGCCAGCGCCACGCCGCTTAACATCGTGAAGATGGGCGGCACCATAGCCGACGTGGGCATGGGCATAGCCGGCTCAAGCGATTACGGCGCCACGCTGTGGACCCTGTTCATAGGCAACCGCGCCGGATCCATAGGCGAAGGCTCTATACTCCTTATCCTCGTGGGCTTCTCCTTCCTCCTGGCTTTGCGCGTCGTCCATTTGATCACGCCCCTCGCCATGGTGGGCACCGCCTTCGTGCTTTCCTGGGTGTTGGGCATGGACCCCCTCTTCGGCATACTCTCCGGCGGCCTGGTATTCGGCGCCGTGTTCATGGCCACCGATTACGCCTCCAGTCCCATAACCCCGCTGGGTAAGCTCATCTTCGGCGCGGGCGCCGGCGCGCTGACGGTCGTCATACGCAAATTCGGCGGCTTTCCCGAAGGTGTCACCTACGGAATCCTCATCATGAACGCATTAGCCCCCTTCCTCGACAAGCTCCGGGTAAATAAATATGGCTTCGTGCCGCCCGCCAAGCCTGCCGCGGCCGCCAAGGAGGGCGCAAAATGAAAAAGGATATTATCAAGCTCGGCCTGGCCTTAGCCCTCTTCGCCGCAGGCGCCTGCGTTGCCCTGGCCATGGTGTACACGATAACCAAACCGGCTATAGACGGCCACGAGGCGCGCAATCTAGCCGAATCCTTGCAGGATATCTTTCCCGAGGCCGACGAGTTCGTGGACGTGAACGGGCAGCTCGTATCGAGCGACCCCGGCGTATCGATAACCGGCGCATGGAAGGCCACCAAGGGCGACGCGATACTCGGCGTAGCCATGCGCGCCTTGGGCAAGAGCTATGGTGGCGACGCGGCCATGCTCGTGGGCGTGGGCACTGACCGGCGGATAGCGGGCATACGCATACTCGTGCTCTCCGACACGCCGGGCTTGGGCGCCAACGCGACGAGCCCCGCCTATTTCGTTGATAAGAGCTCCAAGACCACCTTCCCCGGCCAATTCACCGACAAGCCGGTGAGCGACCCCTTTGAGGTGAAGAACGACATCGTGGCTATTACGGCGAGCACCATAACGAGCAAGGCGCTCTCTATCATGGCCAAGCGCGCGGGTGACGCCGGCGTGGCCTGGCTTGAGAAAGCCGCCGCGGGAGGCATGTAATGCAAAGACTGTGGAAAATATTCTCTAAGGGCCTGATCAGCGAAAACCCCTTGCTCATGCTCATGATAGGCCTCTGCTCCGCCGTAGCGGTGACGAGCAGCGTGGCCAACGCCATAGGCATGGGCGCCGCGATGACCTTCGTGATAGTCTTCGCCGAACTCGTCATATCGCTATTCCGCAAGCTCATACCCAACGACGCGCGCATACCGATATTCATCATCGTCATAGCCGCCTTCACCACCATCATAGACCTGTCGATGAAGGCCTACTTTCCCGAGCTGTCCAAGTCCCTCGGCGTATTCATACCGCTCATCGTGGTGAACTGCATCATCATGGGCCGCGTGGAAGCCTTCGCCAGTAAGGAAAAGCCCCTGGACGCCGCCGTCGACGCCCTGGGCATGGGCATAGGCTATACCTGGGTGCTCGTGGGCATTGCGATATTCCGCGAGCTCCTGGGTAACGGCACCCTGTTGGGCGCGCAGATCATGCCCGAAGCCTTCCAGCCCATACTCTTCTTTACCCTATCGCCGGGCGGCTTCATGGTGTTCGCCCTCTTCATTTCCTTCAACCTCTGGCTTAAGAAGACCCTGGACAGGCGCGCCGCCGGCGCCGCTAAGGAGGCAGCATGAACATCCTAGGCATATTCCTCGCCGCTTCCCTCATCGACAACGTCCTCTTGATGCGCTTCCTGGGGCTCTGCCCCTTCATAGGCATGTCCTCGGACGTGAACAAGTCGGTGGGCATGGGCCTGGCCGTTACCTTCGTCATGGTCATGGCCACCGCGGTTACCTGGCCCCTGTATCACTTCGTCCTGGTGCCGCTTAACTTAAGCTTCCTGCAGATACTCGTGTTCATACTCGTCATAGCCAGTCTCGTGCAGCTCGTCGAGTTCTTCCTCAAGAAAAACGTGCCCGGCCTCTACGCGTCCATGGGCATATACTTGCCCCTGATCACGACGAACTGCGCCATCCTGGCGGTTACCTTCGATAACATATCGAAGGGCTACAACCTCCTTGAGGCGGTCGTCTACGCCGTCGGCGTGGCCGTGGGCTTCCTCGTTGCCATGGTGCTGATGGCCGGATTACGCGACCGCATGCGCACCGCGCCCATCCCCAAATTCCTGCAGGGAACGCCCATACTCTTCGCCGCCACCAGCCTGCTGGCCGTGGCGTTCATGGGCTTTTCCGGGCTCATAAAATAAGGAGGATCCGGCTATGAACGTGATTCTTATAACGCTCGGATTCTCCGCTCTCCTGGCCTTCCTCCTGGGCATAACCCTGGGCTGGTTCAAGGAGAAATTCAAGGTGGAGCGCGATCCGAGGATCGACGCGGTGCGCGAAGCCCTGCCCAGCATCAATTGCGGCGCCTGCGGCTATCCCGGCTGCGACGGCTACGCCGAGGCTATTGCCAAGGGCGACGCGCCTATAAACAAGTGCGCCCCCGGCGGCAAGGCCGTCGTCGACGCCCTTGCCTCGCTTATGGGCGTCAACGCCACGGGCGAGGATACCGTGGCCGTGCTGCTCTGCCAGGGAAACAAGGAAAAAGCGCCTGAAAAAGGCGAGTACGTGGGCGTTAAGACCTGCCGAGCCGCCAAGCTCTCCGCGGGCGGGACCAAGCTCTGCGCCTACGGCTGCCTGGGTTTCGGCGACTGTACCCTCGTATGCCAATTCGACGCCCTGCACATGGGCGAGGACGGCCTGCCCCACGTGGATTACGCCAAGTGCACGGGCTGCGGCCTCTGCGCGCAGGAATGCCCCCAACTGATACTTGGCATGGTTCCCCGCGCCCGCAAGGGCTCCGTGGTGCTGTGCAGCAACCGCGCGGTCATCAAGGCAAGCGTGCTTAAGACCTGCAAAGTAGGCTGCATTAAGTGCGAGGCCTGCGTACGCGTATGTCCCGAGCAGTGCATAAGCATGGTGAACGGCATACCGGTAACCGACTACGCCAAGTGCACGTCTTGCGGGCTGTGCGTGCAGAAATGCCCGACCAAGTGCTATAAGCTCCTTGAGACCGACGTCATGGGCGTGCAAGCGCCCGTGGCCGAAACCGTAGAAGCTTAAGGCTCTCAGCTTCGAGCACGGCGGCCCCGCAAAAGCGGGGTCGTTTTTATTAGTGTATCGAAGCTTGTATCTGACGCGTCGGCTATCCCATAGCTCGTTGCTTAGCGCGCCAGCCCCGCACTACTGCCTGCGTTACATTCATTGAGCAACAAGCTTCGAGGAACTAAATTTAGAATTAGCCGCCCTGAGCATGGCTTTTACCTCGCCATAATGATTATCCTTATCCTATCGCCCCTAAAAGTGCGATAAAGGAGTGAATCGTATGGACGCAAGCGCGCAGAAAAAACTATCGGCCATTTTGGCCGCCCTGCTCTTCATCGTCATGGTTGGCGCGAACGGCTTGGCTAACGCCCTGCCGCTCAACGGTGTGAACACCGGACAGTTATCCGACGAAATCCCTAATCTCTTCGTTCCCGCCGGCCTCACCTTCGCCATATGGGGCCTCATCTATGCCATGCTCCTCGGTTACGCTATCGCCGGCCTGGTAGCCGCCTTCGGCAAGTCGGGTACGGTCCGGGGGAGCACGTTATGGTCGGCGGCCGACGGCTGGATCTTCTCCATCAACGCGGCTTTAAATACCGCTTGGATATTCGCCTGGCACTGGCGCATGGTAGGCCTGTCCCTGGTACTTATGCTGGGCATACTGCTTACCCTCCTTATGCTCCTTGAGAGGGGCTATAAGGCCAACGCGGCCTATAAGGCAGCGGGCGGCCCAAGCACTGGCGGCCAAAAGGCTCTCGGCTTTTTCCTCTGGCGGCCTATCCTGGTGTACCTGGGCTGGATATGCGTGGCGACCATAGCCAACGTGACGGCCTTGCTCGTGACCGCCGGCTGGAACGGCTTCGGCATTCCAGAACTCTGGTGGACCGTGCTCGTCATAGCCGTCGGCGCCATGGTGGGCCTGTACCTCGTGCTTATGCGGGGCGCGGTATCCTCCGGCCTCGTCGTTATATGGGCATACGCGGGGATAATCATAAAGCGCGGCGCGGCTGATCCTGTGGAAACCATGCCCATTATCATTGCCGCGGCGGCCGGCGCCATACTGGTGGCGGCGGCGGGCGCTTACCAGCTTGCGCTGCGGCGCAAAGCCTAAAGGGCCGCCTTGAGCGCGTAACGCGCCATGCGGCAGGGTTGACGCCGCCAAATGAGCGACCTTACTATGGGTGCACCGTCATGAAAGAAGGTGTACCCATGGATAGAGCCTTTTTGGATCGCTATGCCGACGTGCTTTTAGCCGCGGTGAACCTGCAGGCCGGACAGAACCTCCTGGTGCGCGGGGAGCCCGTGCACCAGGAATTCGCGGCGATTATCGCCGAGCGCGCCTATGAGCGCGGGGCGCGCTACGTGCGCTTCGATAATAACGAAATCGAAAATCCCTTTATGTACCGGGCCCGCATTCAACGCTCCCGGCTTGAGTACCTCGACTACGTGCCGAAGTTCCGCAAGGACACGCTTGAGACCATGATAGACGAGGACTGGGCTCTGATAGCCATAAGGACGCCCGAAGATCCCGAATTTTTGGCTCGCCTCGATCAGGAACGGAACGCAGCCGCAGCCAAGGCTACCGCCGCGGCCATGAGGCCGTACCAGAGCAGGATAAGCAACAACGAGATAGCCTGGCTCGTCGCCTTTTACCCCACCGAAAAACTGGCCGCCAAGATCATGGATATGCCGGCCGGAGCGGCGGCCGTAGAAGCCCTGTGGACCCTGCTCATACCCATACTGCGCCTCGACCATGAGGACCCCGCCTCCTTCTGGGTGAGCCATGGCCAGACTCTGGCCGCCCGGGCCGACAAGCTTAACAGCTTGCGGCTCGATCGAGTACGCTTTACTGGGCCGGGTACCGACCTAAACATAGGGCTTATGAAGGGCTCTATATGGCACGGCGGGCCCTCAAAGACCCGCAAGGGCCGCGTCTTCGCCCCTAATATCCCAACCGAGGAAGTCTTCACGAGCCCGGATTACCGGCGCACCGAGGGCCGCGTAGCATTCACCTGTCCCGTATTCGTGCCTACGGTCGGCAAGACCGTCATAGACGGCTGGCTCCAATTCAAGGCAGGCAGGGTAGTGGATTACGGGGCTAAGGAAGGCAAGGACGTTCTAGACGTGTACCTGGCCATGGACGACGGCGCGCGCTTCCTAGGCGAGGTGGCCCTAGTTGATACCGAATCGCCTATCTTCAAGGCGCGGCGCGTCTTCTACAATATACTGTTCGATGAAAACGCTTCCTGCCATATCGCCTTAGGCTCGGCTTATCCGGGCTGCGTACAGGGGGGCGAGGCTATGGGAGAGGACGAGCTTAAGGCGGCAGGCGCGAACGCGTCGGCGGTGCATACCGATTTTATGATAGGCGCGCCTTCCGTTGAAGTGCGCGGCTATACCGCCGACGGGCGCGAGCTGCCTATTATCTCGGCGGGTAAATTCGCGATCTAGTTAGCTGTGAAGAAGCGGCGTATATCGTGTGTATACGTCGCTTACTCCTGTGGATAGTGTGGATAAGCCTGTGTATAAATTGTACTTTACCCGTGGAAGCACGGTGCATTCATGAGGAGCTTGTGGATAACTTTTAATAGTTCCCCGAAGCTTGTTGCTCGGGGCGAAACGCCGCTTCCCTTAGCGTAAGCCGCTTGGCAATATCGCTAGGGCCAGCGTCCTCCGAGGCACAGACACAAGCTTCGGGGAACTAATTAAGCCAAAGCGCCAAGCTTGACATCGCGCATCCAGCGAGCTATTATAGAAGCAAGCGGTTCGATGTAATCGCTTTTCCGGCAACCAAGCGTTGCCGCCCAATTTTCAGTCCGTCGACACGTGAACGAGGCATACGCCCGTTCCGGGCGACGGGCTAAGCGTAGGCGATAATAAAAAGCTTATGCTCTTCGATAAAAGACCGTCGCCTCGTGCGGCGATTTTTTTTTAGTGTTACGAAGCTTGTAATCATAAACATCTGTGATTGGCTGCAATCAGCCGTATCTGACCGACATCTGTATGGCGTAACCACCCACGCCAAATGCATTTCTCTAAACTAGGTGCTAGTTCTCACATGGCGTGGTCTTGATTTATTTCGCCCTGCCTTAATTATCGTAATCAAGTGGCGATGAGGCTTTATTTCACTACATAAGAACGAATTATCTACTTTTGCCCGGAGCTAGCCAAAGGCGAATTTCATCACATATTCAGCCGTCCGTTTCCCCGGCGATGCTATACGCTTGAGCCAAGCATCGACTTCCCAGGGGAAGAGTCTCAACCGGGAGAGAAATGCCCGGTACTCAAAGGCTGCTCTCTTGCAGTACGCAATATGCTCCTTTGCGATACCGGCCCGCTCTCCATGGCTCTGCTCGTCACATAGTGGAGCCTTAATATCAAATTTCTTCCAATAATTATGCCTGCCAAGGTAGGACCACATCCGCAGTACGCCATTCGCGGCATTCCGGCAATGGCAAGTCGTCTCCCGCCGATGGGACGCCTGATCCTTCCGAATCTCGCGATCGAGGTAGTTCGATGCGAAGAGCGGATTGGCATAGGTTCGGGGAAGCTTGGAATTGATGGTATGGTGTACGCATCGGAACCGTGATGACTGTTGGGTAAACAGCTGATGTTTATGGAACGCTCGCGCATAGGCCTTGTGCTCGTCGCTAACGATGATAAGCGTCTGCCTGCCGTTATGGCGGTATTCGCGCTTAAGCTGATCGAGGAGTTCCCGGAACGATCGCTCTATTGCGTTCTTCTCGTAGCTGTGGACGGCATCGATCTTAGCCCGTATCTCTCGCTGATGCTTCGTCATACGGCCTGCCCTACGGAGACTCGCGTGGGTGGAGCTAAGGGCAAAGCGCGAGTCTCTTGTTATAGAAATCGTATAATTGTTTGGATGATATTGACTTAGGTCGAAGCTCTGGAGGCCGTCAATACAGACGTCTTCCGTGCGGGGCAGGCTGAGCCTGAGAAGGCTGTGCATGCCGAGCATCTGGCGACCGAGCCTGTCGAGGCGGTTTAGTATGGTACCGCAGGACAGCTCGAAGTGTCGGCTCATTCCCCGGATACTCATGGATTCAGCCTGAGCATGTTGGATGTCATTATAGTCAACCACTTTTTTTGCGTAGTAATCGAGCCGGAAGGTTTGGACCGAGAAGGACTTGCCGCATGACTGACATTGATAGCGTCGGACTTTTCCAAAGGTAGCGGTATCGTACTCGCCAGCCGTGCGCCACCAGGCGGCGGCTCGCGGGATTAAATGATGCTTACATGCGCGGTTCGGACAGAAGGGAGGCTCTTTCCCTAGTTCTGGATATGGTAGGTTTGCCATGGCAAGGCAGATACGGCGAGAGGCGAAAGAATGCTTGCGTTATAACAAGCTTCGTAACACTAAGGGGACCCCCCTGGACTTTTCTATCATTTTTGTGTTTTACTATACCCAATCGTCATAGCCCGGGAACCGGCGCCTTCAGTCACCTAGTTTTGCGCAAGGCCCGCGGCTCCGACGGTTTTATCGTGACTGTCGCGTGGCCGGGATCTTACAAAGCCCAAAATATGGATTTGAAAATCAGCCCGGGACATACATACAATCGCGACCGTCGTACGACAAGGGAGCATACGCAGCTATGTTGCTGGACCTTGGTTCAATGCCCTTGGCGAACGACGGCTATCTTAGCTTGATGTCGCGATAGCGACAATGTGAAATCGCGACCGTCGTATAACGGTATTACCCGAGCTTCCCAAGCTCGTGACGCGGGTTCGACTCCCGTCGGTCGCTATAAAAGCAGCTCGCCGGAAGGCGGGCTGTTTTTATAAGCGCCGACGCGAGTCGTTTCGCCGCCCGCAGGAGCGGGCACCATAATCCATACCTTACGAATTCGCGCTTTGCGCGACACCGGAGTGAGCGCCGAGCTATCGCTCCGAGCTAGCGCAGGAGCAGACGAGGAAGAGCGCGTAAGGATGCGCGCGGAAGCGAACGGAGGCGGCGAGGAGCAGAGCCGCCGGAAGCGGACCCTGCGAAGCGGTCTCTCGTCGGTCGCTTAGGTTAAAAACCCGCTTGAAAGGCGGGTTTTGTCGTTTTTTAGCGCTCTACGCGGGTTGAGCCCTGGGCGTCGAAGCTGAGCTCGAAGATGGGAAGGATGTCGAGGCCCGTAAGTATAAGGGCCGTGCCGGAGAGGCGGTATCGGACTGTTTTCAGTTTGGCTACCAGATCATAGAGGCTGCGGCCGGTGTCGGTGAAATTGAGGTTGATAGGCAGGAGGACGATGCCGCTGCCGAGGGCTGGCAGGGGCTGGGCTTTCAGGGCTTTGCCGCTTGCCCAACGCTGGCCCTCGCCAAAGAATTGATAGGAAGCTCCTGAGAAATCGATGGGAAAGCCGTTGGGATTGCGTACTTCAAGGACGAGTTGGAGGTATGAATTAACGAGTTCGTGCTGGAGTATTCGAATCGATTGGACCGATAGCGTGGGCTCCCTGATAACGGGGTAGCTGCCCGACGCGGATGCGCTTGACTGGAGGATTCGGCCGTCGGCGGTTTTCGCGCGTAGCGATACCCGTACTTGCCAGGCGGCATGGGCTTGGGCGTTAAAGCCTTCTATAGAGGAGTCGAGTATGCGGGAGTCGATGACGTAGCTCAGCTTATGGGCATAGGCGCAGCTAGGGGCTAGTGTTACGAAGCTTGTACAGACGCTGTCTTGCTGTATTATCGTACCGTTTATGGAGAGTTCGGCTTCGAGGCTAAGGCCGCTGAGCTCTTCGTCGGCTAGGTTCTCTATCAGAATATCTAGCCGCAATTCCGTCCTATGCTGATCAAGGGCGACGGTGGAACGCTCCGCGACGCTCAAGAGCGGGGCAAGCGGCGAGCTGGGCGGGGCGCTCGCGCATGAGGATATAAATAAAGCGGCGCAGGCAAGGACGGCTAGGATCGCGATACTCCGCGTGGCGGCGGGCGTGCGGGCGGCCGCGCTCGCGGAAATTCGCGCCGCCGAACGGCGGGCTATTAAGGCTTGGGCTTGGAATCTAAGGAAGGGTCGATTGCGGGTACGCGCTGTTCTGTGCATACGCTAGAGTGTAGCGCGTTAGAACTCGATGGTGAAGGCCGCGTAGCTGCCTGTTGGCTGGCGTTCGGAGAATTCCGTATAGCTTACCTGGGCTCCCGGAGGGCCTTTGCCGAGCCAGGCTTTGTAGCGCTCGACGGCGGATTCGGGGCCCTCGGCCCAGCTTTCCACGCCGCCGTCGTCTAGGTTCATGACCCAGCCGCGCAGGCCGAGCGCCTTGGCGAATGAGCGCGCCTCGTAGCGGAAGCCCACGCCTTGCACCTTGCCGCGCACGAGGGCGAGGATAGCTGCCTGGCGCTCGCCCTGCCTCTCTTCGTGGGGCTTTTTAGGCATCGCCGCCGGGTTGGCCCTCGATGAGCTGGCGTATGCGCTCCTCGAGTTCGGAATAGTCGAAGGGTTTATAGATTACTTCGAAGGGTATGTAGAAATCGGGGCGCAGGAAGCCGCTGGTTATGACTATGAGCTTGTCGGGGCAGTAGCGCTGGAGGAATTTTATCCAGTAGTCGCCGCCGAGGACGTCCATGCGATAGTCGGTTATGATAATCCGCACTTCGTTATCGAGGAGCTGCTTGATGGCGCCTACGCCGTCCGAGGCGACGATGACTTCATGGCCTTTTTTGCGCAGGTAATCCCTGAGCGTGAGGCGAATGGCGTCCTCGTCTTCGACGATGAGTATGGTGCCCGGTTTTTTACTTTCCATCCTTGGTCCGTACCTTCCCGACGAAGTCGGCGACGAGCTCAACGAGGGCCGTGAAGTCGAGGGGCTTGGGGAGGAAGGCGTCGGCGCCGGAGGCGAGGATCTTTTCTTTGGCGTTGGCGCTGTCCAGCCCGGTCACGGCTATGATGAAGGGCTTGCCGAACGATGCGTTGTTCTTGATCTTGTGGCAAATCTGGTTCCCGTCTATGCCCGGGAGGTCTATGTCCAGGATAATGAAGCCGGGCCGCTTATCCGCGGCGACGGCGCCGGCCTCGAAGCCGTCGAAGGCCTGGTAGAGGGTAAGGGAGAGCGGGCTTTTCTCGAAGTAGCGCTTGGTAAGGTCGTTCAGGGCTTTATCGTCGTCTACGATAAGGAGGGAGTTCCAATCCACGCCTGGCTCGTCGGCATGGTCGCCCAATTCAGCGGGGACGCGCATGCCGCGGCCGTCGAGGAAGGCTAGTAGGTCTTCGGAATACACGCGATACTGGCCTCCGGGCGTGGTAAAGGCCTTCAGGTAGCCGTTGCGTATCCAATTGATCGCGGTTTGGTTAACCACGCCGCAGAGATTCGCTACCTCGAGGGCCGAAAAAATCCGCACCCGTTTATTGCTTTTTGCCATAGCAACTCCAGTAATTTCCTTAGTACTATCGTTTCATAATAGTAATTTTATCCATAATGTCAATATATTTTGATAAAGTACTCAGTAGGCCGCCAAGTATTGCATGAATAGGGCCGCTTGCATAGCGCGCAGGGGAAGAGTAAAGACCCCGTGCCAAGGCGTTGACGAAAGGCTCTAAAAATTCTATACTCCGGCGGCTACTTTCCATTAGAAACGCTATCGGGCGCTACGCCCGTAGCCATATGCCGAGGAGAACGTCACCATGAAACGCACGTATCAGCCCAGTCGGACCCGCCGCGTCCGCAAATTCGGATTCCGCGCCCGCATGAAGACCAGGGGTGGAAGGCTCGTCCTAAAAAGGCGCCGCGCTAAGGGCCGCGCTAAGCTTTCCATTTCCGACGAACAGAAGAAGTATTAAGCTCGGTGCAGGACGAAGAAGGGGGCGTAGCGCGTTTCTGTTTTAAGAAGCGCGAACGCATCCGGACGCGCCGTGAAATCAGCGCGGTTTTCGATGGAGAGCGACGCTGGTCGGTAAAAGGCATGCGTCTCCACGTATTGCCGAATGGCGGCGAGAATTCTCGCGCCGTCTTCGTTACCGTAAAGAAGTACGGCAATGCCGTAGCCCGTAACAGGGCGCGGCGCGTCGTATCGGAATGCTGGCGCTTAATAAAAGGCGGGCTCAAGTCGGGCTTTGACCTTGCCTTTGTCATTTTTCCCGGCCCGGATAGCGCCGCGACTCGCCGACCTCAGCTTAACGAGCTGGTTCGCAGAGCCGGTCTCCAAGCGCTTTCCCATGACTAGCCTGCCTTCGGCCGCCCTCCAAGGTCTCATAAAATTTTATAGGGTTGCCATATCTCCGCTTAAGCAACCGTCCTGCCGATTCTACCCTACATGCTCGGCTTATGCCCTGGAAGCCATCCAGAAGCATGGCGCCGCGCGCGGCTCACTCCTCGCCGCCAAGAGGATTTTACGTTGTCATCCTTTTAATCCGGGAGGCTATGATCCGGTACCATGAGTAACTTTAACGATCAGAACGAGAGTGGTTTCGACAAAAAGACGATGCTGGCCATCGTCCTAATGGTAATCGTCGTTACCGTCGGCGTGTCGGTGCAGAACATTTTGTTTCCCCGTCAGCCTTTACCAGTCGAGGCTCCCGCAACGAGCTCGCCCGCAACTGCCGCCGCGCCCCAGTCGGCGCCCGTAACGACCTTCGTAAGCACTTCACCGGTAGCAGATCCCAGCCCCACCGCTGGCCAACCTGAAGTACAAGCCCCTCTTTCCGAGGAGCGCATCGTCATCGACACCGACCTCTTCATCGCCACTTTGAGCAACAAGGGCGGCGAGCTTGTGTCTTTGAAGCTTAAAGAGCACCGCGACGATCAGGGTTCTGTGGAGATGCTGCTTGCGGGGGCGAATGGCCTCGATGGGTTTTCTGTCGCTTTAGGCGGCCCTGGATCAGCGCCGCTTAAGGACTTCATGAACGTTTCGCGACCGGCTCAAGGCGTCGTAGAGTTTAGTAGGACGTATTTCTACAAGACCGCCGATGGCGAGTTCGTGCCTTTCCTGTATAGGAAGCGTTTTGAGTTTAAGAATGGCGACTACATGTTCCGCCTCGCCGTGGGCTTTGAAAACAGTAGGCCTACGGCCCTGCCCATAGGCGATGGTAACTACGCCTATACGTTGAGCCTTGGCCCGCAAATCGGTCCCCGTTACGACCACCTGCCTAAAAACGCCGATTTCCGCAAGATCGTCACGCTGGAAAATGGCAAACGCAAGGTAGTGACGCCCAAGGGCGGCAAGCAGACCCTTAGCACGCGCGTAAGCTGGGCATCAGTGGCCGGCAAGTATTTTGCCATTATCGCCGTGCCCGACCAGACCCCTTATGACTTTACGTACACGAACATAGCCGCCGAAGGCTATCCCGTAACCAGCGCCATGGCCTTAAGTAGGCCGCTGTTAACCGCGAGCGCCCAGGCCGATGTGTTCCACTTCTATGCCGGACCAAAGAGCTCGCGCGACCTGGCTAAATACGACGACATTACGGCGAATGGCTTTAAGCGTTCCGGAGACAATCTGGAAGGCGTCATGGAGGGCGGAAATATCCTTGGCTGGCTTGAGAACATGCTCAAGTGGGCCATGAATTTCTTCTACTCCATCGTAGGCAACTACGGTATAGCCATTATCCTCGTCACCCTGCTCGTTCGCATACTCATGTTCCCCCTAACGTATAAGGGAAGTAAATCAACCGCGCGCATGCAGGAACTGCAGCCCAAGATCCAGGAGCTGCAGGCTAAATATAAGAATAACCCGCAAAAGCTCAACGTTGAGATGGCCGAGTTCTACAAGCGCGAAGGCTACAACCCGTTATCGGGCTGCCTGCCCATGCTCCTTCAGTTCCCTATCTTCATAGCCATGTACGCGCTCTTCAATAACCATTTTGACCTGCGCGGCGCTATGTTTATACCCGGTTGGATAAACGACTTGTCGCTGCCCGAGGCAATCTTCAGCTTCCCGACCATAAACTTGGTTATTTGGAAAGTATCCGCGTTGCGCGCCTTGCCCGTCATCTACGTGCTGAGCCAGCTCGCCTACGGCAAGTTCATGCAGACGCCGAATACCAATGCCCAGAGCGCGGGCCAAATGAAGTTTATGATGTACGGCATGCCCATCATGTTCTTCTTCATCCTCTACGACGTGCCCTCCGGCCTCCTCGTATACTGGATTTCGTCCAACCTACTTACCATCGTCCAGCAGGCCTTCATCCTCAAGGTCGTGCACAAGAAGGCTACGGGCCCGGTAGCGGTCGAGCCGCAGGGCAAGGTGATAGCCGGCAAGGGGTCTAAAGGCATAAAGAACAGCCGGAAGTAAGAATTCTATGCGGAGCGCCGCCACGCCCCTTGTGCGGGACAACGGCGCTACGCTTGACAGGAGCATATATGATATACGAATTCGAAGGCCGGACCGAGGAAGAGGCCATCGAGATCGCCGCCGCCGAGCTTGGCTTGGCGCGGGACGAATTCGACGTAGAGATCGTCGAATCCCAACGCGGCGGTTTCCTTAAAAAAGGCAAGACCGTCATTAAGGTGCATACGCGCGACCTTAAGGCGAGCCAGCGAGAACCCCGACCGAGCCGAGAGCCCCAGGATACCAGGGGAAACCGCGATCCCAGGGAGCCGCGCCCGAGCCGGCCCCAAGCAGAGGCCGCCCCGAGGAAGCTCGTGGCTGGCCTTGAGCCCGATGGCGATTTTGAGCTTAAGCTCCTCGACTTCGTTCGCGAGGTCGTGGAACGCATGGGCTATGGCTGCAAGGCCAGCGTCCTTTTCCGCGAGGAGCAGAAGCTCGGCATACGCATAGAGAGCGAGAGCGCGGCCATACTCATAGGCAAGAAGGGCAAGAACCTCGACGCTTTGCAGCTCCTGGCTAACGTGTACGCCGGAAAGCTCGGCCGCGAAGACCTGCGGGTCATCATCGACTCGGAGAATTATCGCATACGCCGCGAGGAATCCATCGTGAAGATGGCCTACGAGGTGGCGGAGAAGGTGCGCCGCACCCATAACTCCGTGCTGCTCGAACCCATGAACCCCTTCGAGCGCCGCATCGTCCACACCACGCTCAACGATATCGTCGATATCGAGACCAAGAGCGAGGGCGAAGGCCTGTATAAGCAGGTGCGCGTTATGTTCCGGGGCAAGAAATAGCCGCGGTTTCACGCGGGTTAAGCGCCTAATCGGGCGGCGCGGGCTTGCGAGCCCGCGCCGCCCTTTTTTTTCGACGCATAATCGAGTAGCATTAAAAGCATGGACTCGCGCGTCGCTCATGACAAGGATACGATTATTTCCCGCTTGCGTCCTGAACTGGAGGCGCTGCCAGGCCTCCGCCTGGCTATACTCCACGGCTCGGCAGCCGCCGGCCTTCTACGGCCCGATAGCGATGTGGACCTAGCCCTAGCCTTCGACAAAGCCATGGATATCGAACACAAACTGAAACTCTACAACGCCTTGAGCGCCGCCTGCGGCCGCGAGATGGATATAGCCGACCTACGGAGCATAGGCGGCTTGTTTTTAAGCCAAGTGCTCTCGCAAGGGACTCTGTTTATCAATAATGACCCTTCATTGTATTATTCCTTGGCCATTCAAAGCCTTGATTTTATGGAAGATATGCAGCCCATCATTCAGCGGGAACAGGTGCGGCGGATAAAGGAATTTGCGAATGGTCAATAAAGCCTTGGTTGCTGGTAAGCTTGAGTCGCTTATGCGCTGCATAAAGAGAATAGAAGCCAAGCGGCCGCCATCGCTGGCTGCGCTGCAAGAAGATCTGGATATTCAAGACATTATGGTCGTGAACCTTGAACGCGCCGTCCAAATATACGTAGACCTGTGCCTTCACTGGCTGAGTTCTAGAGGGCTCTCCGTCCCGCCGACTATGGCTGAAACCTTTTCTTTTGCTACTAAAGAGGGCTTTCTTCCTTTAACGTTAAGCGATCGTCTGGGTCGCGCCGTAGGCTTTAGGAATATCGCGGTTCATCAATATGAAAAAATCGATTGGGCTGTCGTTTTTGCTATAGCCTGGAAGCATATCGATGATTTTAGGGAGTTCTCCGGCTATATGGCTAATACTCTTTTAGATGAGTAATAAGGCGCTTAATAGAATGGACTACCATGCCTTTTGACCTCATAGAGGCGGGTCCTTCGGGGCTCCTCGTGCTCAAGCCGAAGTCCTTCCGGGACGAGCGGGGCTTCTTTCTTGAAAGCTATAAGGAAAGCGATTTTCAATCCTTAGGCATACGAGAGCGCTTTATCCAGGACAACCACTCGCGCTCCCGAAAGGGCGTCCTTAGGGGCTTGCATTACCAGGGGGGCGCGGCGGCCCAGGCTAAGCTTATACGCGTGGTACGCGGGCGGGTATGGAACGTGGCCGTGGACCTAAGCCCCGGGCTGTCCGACCCCGAGCGCTGGTACGGCCTCGAGCTGTCCGAAAGCAACGGCCTTATCCTTTACCTGCCGCCTTTCTTCGCCAATGGCTTCATAGCGCTGGAGGAGAATACTGAGCTGCTCTACAAGTGCTCGGCCGAGTATAGGCCCGAGGCCGAGCGGGGCATACGCTGGGACGATCCCGATTTGGCCATAGCCTGGCCGCTTACGCCTAGCTTCATATCGGAGAAGGATGCCGCCTTACCCCTGCTCAAGGATAGCCTATGATCTGGATTACGGGGGCGCATGGCTTACTTGGCCGCAGCCTCGCGGCGCGGCTTAAGGAACGCGGCCTACCCTTTGCCGCTACCGGCCGGGAGCTGGATATACGCGACGAGAGGGCGATTGAGCGCTTTGCCGCGCCTCTCGCGCTTACCTGGGTAGTAAATTGCGCGGCCTATACCGACGTGGACGGGGCAGAGGTCGACGAGGACGCGGCTTTTGCCGTTAACGCCCATGGCGCTGCGCATGTTGCCGCGCTTTGCCGGAGCATGGGCGCCAGGCTCATCCAGGTATCCACCGATTACGTATTCGACGGCCAAGCGGACGCGCCGTATTTTGAAGATTGCCCGACGGGACCAGTCAACGCCTACGGCAGGTCCAAGGCCGAGGGCGAACGCCTGGCCGCCGGCATACTGCCCGAGGCGATCATACTGCGCAGCGCCTGGCTCTACGGCAAAGGCGGCCGCGGCTTTGTGCCCACGGTGTTGCGAGGCTTGATACAACTCGGGCGGCCGGGCGCCGCCTCTCCCGGCGGTGAGGCTTTGCGGGCGGCCTCCGACCAGAGCGGCTCTCCTACCTATGTCGAAGACCTGGCCGGGGCCATCGTAAGCCTTATCGCCATGCCGCCCATTCCCGGCGGCGTATACCACTACGCGGGGGCAGGCGCGGCGAGCCGCTATGAGCTGGCGCGCGAGCTGGCCCGCCTGGCCTACGAATACGGGCTCTGCGGGCGCCTCGTCCCCGTGATCGCCGCCACCGGCTCTGAATTCAAGGCGCGGGCTACGAGGCCCGCCTTCTCGGCCCTGGCCAGCGAGAAGCTCCTGCGACTGGGCCTGAAAGCCCCGCGCTGGCAGGATGGCCTTGAGCGCTTCTTTGCCGATAGCTATGGCTTAGGGCGGCAGGAAGGGGTAGCGGCGCATGGATAGAACCTTCCGGGCTCTGCTGGTTACCGGCGGGGCGGGCTTTATCGGCTCTAATTTCATACGGTACCTCTTCGGCCTCGACGATTTTACAGGCACCATAATCAACGTTGACGCGCTGAGCTACGCCGGCTCGCGCGAAAGCCTTGCCGACGTAGAAGAGCGTTATGGATCCTCAGCCGGAACTCTGGTCCGTTCAGGCTCTTCGCGCGACCAAGCCGCGCGCTATGCCTTTCGAATGGCCGATATCCGCGATCGCAGCGCCTTAAACGAGCTGTTCGACGAATTCGACGTAGACGGTATCGTCAATTTCGCGGCGGAGACGCACGTGGACCGCTCCATAGCGGGGCCGGCCGAATTCGTGCAGGCTAACATCGTAGGCTGCCAGACCTTGCTGGACGTGGCGCGCCAACGCTGGAAGGGTAGGGGCGATAGGCTCTTCCATCAGGTGAGCACCGACGAGGTCTTTGGCACTCTTGGCGAAACGGGAAGCTTCAATGAGGATAGCCCCTATAGTCCTCGTTCACCCTATTCGGCAAGCAAGGCCTCGGCGGACTTTATGGTCCGCGCTTACGGGCATAGCTATGGCCTGCCGGCTACGATAAGCAATTGCGGCAACAATTACGGCCCGTACCAGCACCCTGAGAAATTCATACCCCGCATGATAGTAAAGCTCTTAGCTGGAGAACCCTTGCCCGTCTATGGCGATGGGCTCCAGGTGCGGGATTGGCTCCACGTTAACGACCATGCCCGCGCCCTCTGGTTAATACTGCGGCGCGGCCAGGAAGGCCGTTCCTACGCGGTCGGCGGCGGGAACGAGCGCGCCAACATGGCCCTTGTCCACAGGCTCATCGACCTTGTCGCCGAAGAGGCGGGCAAGGATACGGCGAGCCTACGGAGTCTCATCGAGAACGTTCCTGACCGCCCGGGGCATGATCGCCGCTACGCCATAGATTCCGCTAGGATACGAACCGAGCTTGGCTGGGCACCGGCTATAGGCTTCGACGATGGCCTCCGGGAGACTGTGCGCTGGTATCGCGACCATAGCGCGTGGGTTACGGAGCTGCTTGCGAAGGGAACTCACGCTTGAATTCCCCATTGTGCTGTGTTAAGCTGTTCAGTGCGTGAACAACAGACTTCCGGCTATCGTTGGCAGCGTGTTTCGGCCGCGCCTTTCGGTATCGGGACGACAGGCTAGCGAGCGGGTTCCCTTGTCGGGAGCTTGCTAAAAATCCGCCTATAGGGCGGAAGGCATAGCCGTACCCGGTTCTATCGTCACGCGCCCCAAATAAGCGATGATACCTACCCCCATACCACAAGAATCAACGACTCATGATACGCGCCCCGAGGATGCCGAACTGGCCATACTCGAGGGCATATACTCGTCCCAGAAGCACGAACGCTCGCCTACGCAGCGGGACCTCGCCGAGGTTGCCGGGCTGTCGCTGGGCATGACCAACGCGCTCCTAAAACGCTTTGCCGAGAAGGGTTGGGTGCTTTTAAAGCGCCTCAACGCGCGCAATATTCAATATGCACTTACGCCCGAGGGCGTAAACGAGATAGCGCACCGCAGTTACCGCTATTTCAGGCGCACGGCCAGGAACGCAAGCGTGTACCGCGACCTGCTCGAGGCCTTCGTGATCAAAGCCAAGCGGGACGGCGCTACGCGCGTCGTGCTGGCCGGGCCATCCGACCTGGACTTCATACTTGAGTACGCGTGCGAGCGGCACGGCCTCATATTCGTAAAAGGGGCGGACGCCGCGCGCGCGGCCAAGCTCGGCGGCGACGGCGCTACTATCGTGCTCGAGTCCGAGGCCGCGGGAGTCGGCATACTCGGGGCAGTTCCCATCGCGAGGGTGCTGGTAGGCAGATAATGCCCGCTACCCTTGCCCTGTCTCAGAGGAGAGCCTAATCAAATCCATCGTAGGGCGATTTGTCGTAATCCTGCTATCTTCTCTACTTCTATCCTGCCACGCGGCGCCGGATTATGTCGAATCGTCTCAAGCGCAAGAGTGGCACGTATCGATGGTCAATAAAAAGAGCGACGAGGCTAAAAGCGTTATTGACGAACTCATCGAGCGGGCCGTAGAGGCCGGAGACGGTTCTTTAGCGGCCGCGGAAATCGGCTCAGGCGATACGGCCTTGGCGGTATTCGCAGCCGCTCCCAAGGCTATGCGCGGAACTGCCCTGTTTGTCCACGGCTATATGGCCTCGGTGGGCAGCTCCAGGCCGTCTATACGGAAACTCCTTGAAGATGGCTGGCTTGTGGTGGCCCTGGACTTGCCCGGCCATGGCAAGTCAGGCGGGCCGAGGCTGGATATTAGGAATTTTTCCGAATACGGGGACGCCGTACGCCTGGTAGTCGACGCCTTGGCCGGAGAGCAGTGGCCCCTCGTGCTGGTGGGGCACAGCCTTGGCGCGGCCTCCATACTCTCCTCATTGGAGGGCATGAAGACCCGGCCGGAAGCCCTGGTCCTTATAGCCCCGCTCTTACGCATACGGGCGCATAGCTTTGCTTCCTTGGGCGCGGCCCTGGTAAAGCCCTTTACGAAGGTCCTGCCTGGGGGCGCGCCTCTATCGTGGTTCGAAGCCTATCAGGCTTGGACGCGGGCAGACCCGGCCCCCGCCCTTAACGCGGCGCTTATGCGCGGCACGCGGGTGGGCTTCGTGCTGTGCGGGGCCGACGAGGCGATATCCAACGCGGCCGCCTTAAGGCTGGCCAAGCGGGCGCCTGGCTCCACGACAGCGATCTTATCCAAGATGGGCCATTGGGAAATCGATAAGAACGAGCCGGACCCGCGGCTTTGGGAAGCGGTCTTGGCTACGCTGAATGGCCAAAGCAGGGAGTCCCGTTGAGAAAACCAATCTTCGCAACGATTGCCTTGGCGGCCTGTTCCATCCTCTCAGCCTGCGGCACCCTTGGCATATACCCCGCCGACCCCAAAGCGGAACGCCGGATAGCCTTGCGGAACGAGGCCGGACCCCTTGAATCCGGCCCTTGGCTGGAGCTTTCGGGCCAGGCTGAACGGACCGAGGGGCCGGAAATAGCAGCGTATAGGAAGAAGCTCGCGGCTATGGAGAGAGGCCACCCCTTTCCTGGCAGGATATCCTTTGGCACCGTGCCTTGGAAACGGGGCATACTGGGCGTGCTGCTTGCCGAGCCGCCTGCGGGCGTGGCGCTACGCGGGGCTATCGTGGCTTACCACGGCTACCTCTCCTATAGTTCCTTTAATATGCCGGCCCTATGCCGCCTGGCTGAGGATGGTTGGGTAATCCTGGCTGCCGACCTGCCCGGGCATGGCTTTTCCGACGGGCGCAACGGCTACATCGGCTCCTTTAAACACTATGCCGAGGTTAGCCAGGCCTTGCTGGCTTGGTTGAACGAACGCGCTGAGCGTTATCCGGGGCCCCGGGTGCTGATGGGACATAGCGGCGGTTCGGCCGCCGCGCTTGAGTCCATACTCCAGGGCCAGAAGGTAGACGCCGGCATCTTACTGGCGCCTCTCGTGAAGCCGCTTGATTTTGGCAAGGTACGGCTGGGAGCCACGCTCCTGGCGCCCTTCGTGAGCGCTATGCCTCCCGACGGCGCGGAGGAAGCCTTTCTTGGCGCTTCTTACCTGCCCCTGTCCTGGGTGCGCAGGCTGGGCCGCTGGAGCGACGCCCTGGCCCGCCGCGAGCCTCTGCCCGATTTTCCGCTACTGGCTATATGGGGTACCAGAGACAAGGTGCTCGATATGGTGGCCGCGGAAAAGGCCCTTAGTCGGATTTTTCCCAGGCTCGAGCTGGGCGTAGTCGAGGGCGGGGGGCATATAATCTTTGACGGGGCGGGCAGCCAAGAGCGCTCGCTGATTTATATCAGAGCTTTCCTTGACCGCATATTCCCAAACGATTAGGACGGCAGCCATGAAACGAAGCTTCTTTTTGATGGTACTTATACTTGGCTTCTTTAGCGCTTGGGCGGAGGACTTCCTGCCCGGCGACGAGCAGGTGCTGGCCCTGCGCCGCGCGTACCTGGAGTCCGGCAGGGTATTCCCCATTACGCGCTTCCCCGCGTCCAGGCAGGCCCTCTATGCCACGGCCGAGAGGCTACCCCCCGGCGATGCCCGGGACGCCGCTCTGGCTTTGCTGCGCGGCATTGGGCCTAGCCAGGCTGAGGCCGTGCGCTACGAGGCGGCCGCGGTGGCCGCCTACGGCCTAAACCTGCAGAGCCTGGATTTGCCGTATAGGCACCCGGCCACCGGACTGCTGGGCTTTGACCCCTTCCGGGAATACCTGGAAGAGCCCAACCCCCTGTACCTGGAGCTTTCGACGGAATCGCCCTCAGGGTACTCGGCCGCCATAGGCGCCGTGGCCAAGCGGGAGTACTCGGCTACCAAGCCGCGCCTGGACAACCTGCCGGTGATAGGCAAGGCAGGAAACCCGCTAGCCCTAGACAATATGATCTATTGGAAGGGCATTGTGAGCTGGGCAGAGGGGGAGACGCGCTTTTCCTTAGGCCGCGACAAGTACCACCTGGGCCCGGGGGCGGGCTCCACCCTTATGCACTCGGCCGCGCTGCCCTACCTGGACGCCCTTACGGCTACCCTGCCCTTTGGCAAGTTCCGCCTGGACTGGGTAGTATCGACGATCATACCCTACCGTGCGATTGGCGTGGACGTGGATAGCGATCTGGCCTTCGACGCCGAAATAAAGGCCAGAAAGTCCGGGTTCATCAATAGCGACTTCCCCTCCATGATTTTCTACAATATCCACCGCTTCGAGTGGCTGGGCGAACGCTTCCGGGCCGCCATAGCGGGGCAGATGCTGCTTACCCGCAGCAATAACATGTTCACGATAGCGGATTTCCTGCCGGTGTCCATCTGGCACAACGCCGACATTGCGCCGAACAATATGGGCCTGGTCCTGGATTTCTCCTGGGCGGCGCTGCCTGGCCTGGCCGTCAACCTTATGGCTGGCTACGACGACATAAGCGCGAGCCTCTTCGGCGTGGCCGACGACGGCATTCCCACCATCGACGCGTATATCCTAAGCCTGGATTACTACCGCGGCTCGGAAGGCTATCAGCTGGACGGGCTTGTGGAGTTCGGCTACACCCATTACCTGTGGGGCAACTTTGACGGAGAAGAGACCATGGGCTTCGATAAGGGGCTCTTAGCGCGCGCCATTGGGCGCTATAAGAGCGACGGCGGGGCCATACTGCTGCCCCTTACGAGCCCTTACGGACCCGGCGCTCTCTGGGCCGAACTAAAAATGGACCTAAGCCCCCGTAAATCACCCCTGGCCTTTGGCCTGGACGCGCTCGTCCTGTCCACCAATAGCGCGGCCAATCTCGTTACTACCTACTATGCGGCGGACCCCGCCGTGCGCGAAGCGCCGCGCGACGTTCTCATAGAGGCGGGCCTGTCGGCGCGCGCCGCCTTCGGAGCATTCTCGCTTATGGCGCGGCCCTCGTTTATCTGGCTCAACGAACAAATGATGATCGGCTTCGAGCTGGGCGGCGACTATAAATTCGGCATTGAGCGCTAAGCCGTAGTTCCACCTTTTAGCCGCAAAGAAAGAACGCGATGCGTATACTCATAGCCAGCTATTTCTTTCATCCCGAAGGCACGCCGCGAGCCACGCGTACCTTCGAGCTGGCCCGCGAATTCGCGCGGCTTGGCCACGAAACAGTCGTATACGTGCCCGACTACCCAGAAGACTATGCGGCGCTCGAGAGCCGTTGGGGCTTTACGGTGCGCGCGGTTCCGTCGGGCTTCCTCCTGAATAAGGGGGACAAGCGCAGCGATTCGCTGACTTCCAGGGCCTTGGCGGCCCCATCCAGGCTGAAGCGGGCCTTATATCGAGCATATTGCTGGGTTACGGGCGGCAGGCAGCTCGAGTACGCGCATACCCTCTACCGGGCGCTGCGCGACGACGGCCTGGGTTCAAGCGAGCCTTACGATTTTGTCCTGTCTATAGGCCTGCCCTTTGCGGTGCACCTGGCCCTGGCCCGGTGGCTGCGCCGAGGCGGCAAGGGCAGCGGTACCGCGGTCGCCGATTATGGCGACCCCTATTACTATACGACCATGGAGCGGAAGCTTTTCCTCCATCGCTTCTTAGAGGCGTGGGCGCTCAAGGCTTTTCGCTTCGTGAGCATTCCGCATGGCCGCATCCGCGACTCTTTTACGCCCTATCGCGGCGTAGAGGCTAAGCTTCGTATCATACCGCAGGGCTTCGACCTATCGGGCGACGGCTTGCCTGCGTACGCGCCGAACGCTCTACCGACCTTTGCCTACGCGGGCGTGTTTTACGGCGGCCGCGGCGACCCAGGCGAGCTCTTCAACGCGCTTGCTGGCCTGGATAGTCCGTATCGCTTCGTTATCTATACCGATACGCGCCCTGGCAGCGAGTCTATGGCCTGCCTGGCGCCCTACGCACAGAGCCTGGGCACGCGGCTTGAGCTTAAGGAGCGCATACCGCGCGCGCGCCTCCTGGCCGATCTTGCCGGCATGGACTTCCTCGTAAGCATAGACTGGCCGGGGGTGCTGCATACCAAGCTTATCGACTACAAGCTGGCTAAGCGCCCGATCCTAAGCTACGAACCCGGAGCCTTCCGCGCCGAAACGCTCAAGGCTTTCCTTTCAGGCGACTACGCCGATGATTTCTCGGGCCATATAGCGCTAGAGGATTACGACATACGCGCCGTGGCGGCCAGCTTCCTGTCGCTCGCGGCGGAATCGAGTTAAGGTAACCTGGCTGCGCCCACGGGCTTTTATTGTATGTGATCGGAGACATGCCCATGATTAAGCACAGAGCGGCCCTTGCCGCCATCATCCTTATCCTTTCGAGCTTTACCGGCGCGTACGCGCAGGCCGAGTTTGTAGGCCTTTCCACGGCCGAGCGCGCCGCGTTAACCAAGGGCGAAGCCGTATTCCGCAGCCTTTCCAGCTATAAGAAGCTGGCCCTTCCGTCCGGCGTACCCAACGCGGCGGAACTGCTTGAGGCCATGAAGAAGCTTGGTCCCAATTACCTGGGAGAGACCATCATGGTAATTCCCAAGGCCAAGGGAGGACCGGACCTGCTTGCCAGGCTGGCGGCCCTTCTTGAGGATACGGCGGGCTATAAGGGTATACCCTACTGGTCCGAGGCCAACGAGCGCTTTTACGACCTCTTTGCCAAGTCTAGCCAGCTGTCCAAGGCCGTTTTAGGCGATACCACGACCATAGAGGCCCTGCATTATATGGAACCTTTCGACGAGTACCGCGCCCGTTATACCCTGCGCAGGGGAAGCGGGGTGATCTATTACGCCGGAGAAAACCTTACTTCTTTAATCTACGAATACCGCGACGTTAAGGTGCTGGATCCCGGCAAGATGCGCTGGGTCTTAAGCGCCTACGACGCCGGCGACCGCTACGTTCTCTATGGCGTAGGCGCGGCCAAGGCCTTCGACATGCTGGGCCTGTTCCGGGGCAAGATCGAAACGAGCCTCGTGGGGCGCATCAAGGCGTTCTTCGGGTTTGTGTTCGGGAAGCTGTAATTCCTGCGTTAGTAAGCCAGATACCGCGGTTTATTAAGCGAGTTTTGGTAGTTTATCAATGCATCGGGGTATGGTTTTTAAATCGATAACAGAGCGACGGAAAGCGGCGGACGCATGCATTTCCGCCGCTTTCCGCGATTAAGCTAAGGCAAGGGCTTTCTGCGCTTTAGCTTCTTTTAAGTCCTTTCCGTTGGGCATGGTGCGCACGCTAATGACGTAGCTTCCCGAGCTTAGGCTTTCGGGTACCTGGGCTATGATAAGCCTGCGGCTTATGAAAAGGTATTCCGAGGCTCTATGCTCGGAGCCGTTCGAAAAGAATACACCCTGGGCAGGGTCTCCCTCGTCGAAGCCCATGCGAAGGCCCGTAATACGGAGAAAACCCCCGGCCAAAGCGGCTCCGGTTTCGTTCGAATGCTTGGGCTCAAGGTCGTAAACGACGGGCAGAGACTTTTCTATACGCTCGGCGCGCTCTATATCCGCCGCCCGCTCAAGCTCCAGTTCGAAGTCTCTATTGGGGCGGAAATGCAGGCGCACGCCATGCTCGCCGTCGCCTTCTCCGGGAGTAAAGGCCTGCTCGCGATTATCGAACTTGCCGTGGGCGCTTAGGTAGAACGATCCTATGGGCGTTTTAACGAATTTGCCGTCCGCAACAAGCTTTGCAAGCTCTTCCTTTAGGAGCACCATAGCGCCGGTTAAGTCCGTGGCCGAGAGGCTCGTACGGCCGGCAGCCATGATCTCCACGAACTTATCCGGCTCTACCTGGCCGGAATGCTCGGTGTGGGCAAAATAGGGCTTGTCGCTCTTGCCCAGGTGATTCTCGTATGAGCTGATCTTTAATGACATTTCGGGCTCTCCTTAGGCGCGGGCGCGCTTTCTTAAGAACGTACCCGCGTCTACCATTATGAGATAATCCAGCCGGCCATACGGCCAGCTTTTCAAATCTCCGGAGATACGCTTTAAATATCGAATAGAAATGAATTAAATATAAGGGCAAATTTAATTTTGCAAAAAAACTAGCATTGTATTCATTTTCACTTCAATGAAAGAGAGGCTATATGTTTAATGACGCTGTAATTCTAGTGACCGGGGGTACCGGTTCTTTTGGCCATAAGTTCGTAGAGATGACCCTTGAAAAGTACAAACCCAAAAAAATAATTATCTATTCCCGTGATGAGATGAAGCAGTGGGTAATGGCAAGCCGCTTCAACCAGGATAAACGTCTTAGATTCTTCATAGGGGATGTCCGCGATAAGGACCGGCTGTATCGAGCCATGGATGGTGTCGATTATGTCGTTCACGCCGCGGCGACTAAAATAGTGCCGACTGCCGAGTATAATCCTTTTGAGTGCATAAAGACGAACATAAATGGTGCGATGAATGTAATCGATGCCTGTATCGATAAGAAGGTGAAACGCGTCGTGGCCTTAAGTACAGACAAGGCGTGTAACCCCATCAATCTCTACGGAGCTACGAAGCTGGCCTCTGATAAGCTTTTCGTTTCAGGAAATTCGTATGCTAGCACGCATGGAACCAGGTTTTCAGTCGTACGGTATGGGAATGTCATGGGAAGCCGCGGATCG